>CAYNVA010000023.1:0-3209 GCA_964400575.1 uncultured Thermodesulfobacteriota bacterium
ACTTCGACCATGACACCCAATTTGTCGCCGGGGTGGATATAGGACACAACGCGGCCGTCTTTCAGCTGTCGGTCCATCTTCTTGGACGCTGAAGCGATACCCTTTTCCCGCAGATAAATAATCGCCTTTTCCATGTCACAGCCGGTGGCCTGCAGGGCCTCGCGGCAGTCCATCATGGGGGCGGCTGTTTTATCACGTAATTCTTTTACTGCTTTTGCATCAACTGCCATACCGTTTCTCCTTGCGGGTCGTAGATTCGTGTGCTTAGTGGCTGAACGAAAACCTCAAGCCATGGATTTGTTGGGTTCGCCCTTATGATTGTCGAGACAGGTTTGAAACCCGTCTCTACTCAAATATTGCAAATTGCGCCTTCAGGCTGCGTATCCATTAAATGAAGTCTTTGGTGGCTTATTGCGCTTCCTTATCAGGCATATCGGCCTTGCGGGAAGAAGCCTCCTGCATAATGACTGCATCGCGCTTGCGCTCGCCTTCCAGGCATGCTTCGGCGATCTGGGAACTAAAAAGCTTAACTGCCCGAATAGCATCATCGTTTGCCGGGATAACATAATCAATTTCTTCGGGGTCAGCGTTGGTATCCAGCAGAGCCACCGTGGTAATGCCAAGCTTGCGGGCTTCGGAAACCGCTATTTTCTCTTTTTTGGGATCGATAATAAAAAGCACCTCCGGCACTGCTTCCATAGCGCGTATGCCGTTAAAAACATAATTGAGTTTTTCGATTTCCCGCTCAAAGCACAGGACCTCTTTTTTCTTGAAATTTGCAAAACTGCCGTCTTCGCGCATGCTCTCAAGCATCTTCATACGCTCAAGGCTTTTACGCACAGTCTGAAAATTGGTGAGCAGGCCGCCAAGCCACCGGTTGGTGACGGAAAACTGCCCGGAGCGTTCAGACTCTTCCTTGATAGCCTCCTGGGCCTGACGCTTGGTGCCGACAAACATCACCTTGCCGCCGTGAGCCACAGCGTCGACAACAAAATCATAAGCCTGCTTGAACAGCACCACCGTCTGCTGCAGATCGATAATGTGAATGCCGTTGCGCGCCCCGTAAATATAGGGCTTCATTTTTGGGTTCCATTTGCTGGTCTGGTGTCCGAAATGAACACCTGCTTCGAGAAGCTGTTTCATGGTAGTATACAAGATGTGCCTCCTTTGGTGTGGCATGGCCGTGTCCATTGACCGCTGGCGCGGCGCAACAGGAACCTTGCGTGAAGGTCCTTTAACGGCTGTATGCCTGGTTTCAGGTTGTTGGGTTATGCGCCCTGTATATAATTTGATGGCTTACAAGGTGCAAATAAAAACAAGTTTTTTTAACACACTGCCCGTCTTTTCGCAAGGACTATTTAAACAGACTATTAATTTCCCAATAAAAACCCGCTTAAATAAAAAATGCAATAAATTATTAATATATTTGTCATCTCTACCCCTTTGACTGCGCTCAGGGCAGCCAGTAGGGCGGGTGCCAACCCGCCGGTTTTTCACAATGCCAAACTACAGACGAAATTACAAAAAAGGCGGCACCTATTTTTTTACAATCGTTACCGGCAATCGCGCAAAAATCCTTTGCGGCGAAATGGTCGGTGTGTTGCGCGCATGCTTTAAAGATTGCATGCAACTCACTCCATTTCATATGGATGCTATCGTCGTGCTACCCGATCATGTGCACTGCCTTTGGACCCTGCCCGAGGGTGATGACAACTACTCCTTACGATGGAAAAACATTAAAGCTTCTTTCACCAAAAGCTATATCCGTCAAGCGATGGTCACAGATACCCAAACCGCTGAACCCCTGAAAAAAAAGGGTCAGAAAGCTGTTTGGCAGCAGCGGTTTTGGGAACATACAATACGGGATGGCAGAGATTATAGACTCCACTGCGATTATATCCATTACAACCCGGTGAAGCACGGCTATGCATCATCGCCGGGAGATTGGCCTTATTCAAGCTTCAAGCGCTATGTTGCAAATGGATTCTACGATGGCGTTTGGGGATCGCAGCCCGTAAGTTTTCCCGATATGATCATCATGGAATAAAATCAAAAAAGGCGGGTTGGCACCCGCCCTACGCACTACGGTCTGCTTTTATAAATTGAGAGCAAAGGCAATTGCCTTGCGCACCTGCCCCATCTTTTCAGTTGAAAGCATTGTGATGCGTTCGCCTATTTTTCCTTTTGCCACAGTCTGGAGATGGTCGCAATTCACCGCGCAGTCTCTGTGCATGCCATCGTCTTCAGACAATACGACTTCGCTGGGAATATCGCGTATGGTCGACGTGACCGGCGCGATGGTAACTTCACCAAGGTATTCAAGGATTGAGTCGCGGGTAAGAATAAGCACGGGCCGTTTTTTGTCGGGGGGGTGAAACTTATACCACCTGATTTCCCCCCGCTTCATTCATCACCCCAGACCTGTTGGTCATCCCAGGCGCTGAATTCATTTTTTTTGGCGGGGTGCTCTGCGTAGCCCTTCTTGTGCCTATCCTCAAGCCAGCGCACATTAAGACTGTTCAGTTCATTACGCAAAGCGGTGCGCGTAAACGCCGAACGGGTTGTTTTGAGTGACTTGACCGCTTTGTCAACGGAAGCGATCAGCTTGTTGTCAAGAGTCATTTGTACGGTTCGCATAGAGTCCTCACAGATCATGTTGATCTCTATAGCTATTATAATCCATATGACTGTCATGGTCAACAGGATTGCTGTATGCCGGTTTAAGGGCTGAATATTGCTCTTTAATACGGATAAAAGATAAAAAAGCACAATGACATCCCGCACAAAACCCACAGCCCGGCAGGCACTTCACGCCCCCTGCCGGCAAGCACCTTCATGAGCGGATAGAGCACAAAACCGGCTGTCATGCCGATACCGATATTGTAGGTAAAGCTCATCAGCACAATGACTGAAAAAATCGGCACGGCCTCGGTGAGGTCGTCAAGCTTGGCCTTGGTAATGGTGGTGAGTATCAGAAGGCCCACGATAATCAGCGCGGGCCCATAGGCGCAGGGGGGGATAATGCTGAAAAACGGGGCGAAAAACAGGGCCGTTAAAAAAAGCAGGGCCGTAACAACCGAGCTGAGCCCTGAACGGGCGCCGGACTCAACACCTGCGGCCGATTCAATATAGGCCCCCGCTGTTGTTGTTCCCAGAAGCGAAGCGGCGACTGTTGCAAGGGCATCGCAGAGCATGGGTTTTTCAATATC
>CAYNVA010000024.1:0-2125 GCA_964400575.1 uncultured Thermodesulfobacteriota bacterium
TTTCGTTTGCAGCAGCTCAACATATATGCTTGAACGATTCATGCAGGGGGTGCAGTGCCAGTGGCCAAGTGGGCTTTTTTTAAGAGTAGGGGAACTTTTTTTGGTTTTCAGTGTCCAACTGGTTAAAGTCCTGGCGCACAGGCAGATTCAAGCGGGAAGCAGCAGGTATGATGAAACCGTCAACAGAGATTCACCTCTTGCTTCCTGCAATAGAAACGGCGTACAATTTAAAACGGCGCGTTGCCCCCGCCCTTCGGACCTGGTTGCAGTGTCCTGCAAACAAGGGGGAGGGTCAATCCGTCACTAAGATTTTCCTTAAAACAAAGGAGATTGCGATGAAGATCAAAACACTGCCAGCATCAATTCTTTTCGCTGTCATGCTTGCATGCCTGGCGCTCCCGTGCAGCGGCGCGGCCGGCGAACAGGAGATAACCCTGCCGCCGAAGACCAGCGGTGAGAGCCTCACGGACAAATTCTGCCGCTACTACGAGCCGGTCACCTACCAGCTCAAGCCTGCAGTGCCTTCATACTCCCTGCCGCTTGCATCCGGGCAGATACAGAATTTCGACAAGGCCCGCGCCTGGCTTTCCAATCCGGCCGCGTCCGGCCTGCTCATGAAAAACGGCTTTGCCGCCATACCCTGGACCAGCAATGATGACGTGGTAAAGGCCTATGAAGCGATAAAGAAGAGCGGCACGCCCGTGTTTATAACCAGCGATTCGCTCCTGCATCTCTACCACATCCAGTTTGACGAGACGCTCAAGCGCATTGAGGAAAAGGAGTTTTACCCGGACATCGTCAAGATGAGCAGGGCCTTGCGCGATGAGCTGTACCGCCGCTACAAACAGGGTTCCGGCGAGGCACAGGAAGCCTGCCTGCGCGGAACAGCCTTTTTTTCCGTGGCCCTGAAGCTGCTCGACCCGGCTGCTGATATTCCCTCTGAAGCAAAAAAATACGTGGAATGGGAACTCAACAAAATAGAGGAGCACACCGGTTTCCCCGATGCCCGGGAGGCCGAGCAGAACGCCATCTTCAAATACATGGAAGATTACTCACAGTATGTGCCGCGCGGGCACTACACCCAGAGCGAGAACCTCAAAAGATATTTCAAGGCCATGATGTGGTGCGGCCGCATGACCATGCTTATCAAGGGCGATGCTGACTACGGCCCGTTCAGCAAGCAAGCGCTGGTCCCGCCGCAGGAGGCAAAAATTCAGACCATACTGGCCGCGGCAATTTCCGGGCTTGCATCCCAGCTTACCGTTGACAACCAGCCCCTGGTTGCCAAATGGGACCGTCTTTATTCTGTCACTGCCTACTACGTGGGTTTTGCCGACGACCTTACGCTCTATGATTACCAGGACGCCCTGCGCGAGGTGCTGGGGTCGCAGTATAAGCCCGGCCAATTGGCAGACGATGCGCAGCTCAAAAAATTTCAGGTGCGTCTTGCCACCATGCGCAAGCCTGCAATTTATTCCGGCACCGGGCAGTCCGGCGTGAACCTCGACTTTGAAAAAGACCGCGCCATGACCCCGGAACAGCTTATCCGCACCCTGGACAAAACCCAGGGTTTCCGCTTCATGGGCCAGCGCTACGTGCCCGACAGCTTTATACTCGGCAAGCTTGTATCGCCGACTGCCGGTTTTCTGACGGGATCGCCCTGCTTCACCACCGCCTGCATCCCTGACGTGGGGTGCGTGCGCGTTTTCCCTCGCGGGCTTGACGTGATGGCAGTGCTCGGGAGCAGCCGCAGTCTGGCAGTGCTTTCTAAAATCGGAGACTCTGCCTATCAACGCTATGCCGAGACGTACAACGACCTGAAGAAACAGTTTGATGCGGTGAGCGTACAGCAATGGAACCAGAATCTTTACTGGAGCTGGCTCTACGGGCTCAAGGCGCTCATAGGCGAGCAGCCCGGCGCTGGCTGGCCCACCTTCACCACGACCGACGCCTGGAAAGACAAGCAGCTCAACGCTGCGCTGGGAAGCTGGTCAAGCCTGCGGCACGACACGATTCTCTACGCAAAGCAGAGCTACACCATGTCCCTCACTGCGGAATCAGCACCGCCGCCCAAGCCCGAATTCCCTGTGGTGGGGTATGTGGAGCCGGCTCCTGAGTTTTACGC
>CAYNVA010000025.1:0-3617 GCA_964400575.1 uncultured Thermodesulfobacteriota bacterium
GGGCTGCCGCTTTTTTTCATGCCCTGATTTTTATCTCTCACCAGGAAGGTGCCTTCCACCGGGGTCTTCTCCTTGATGTCTTTTATGTAAACTGGTTTGTGCTCCATTTAAGCAATCCTTTCGTATTATGCAGCCATCAGCCTTCAGCTCGCAGCTTTTCAGCGTTACGGATAATAAATTAGTCCAGTGAACCGGAAAATCCCGGTCGGTTGTCAGACCATGACTCAGAAAGCAGGATACGCTGCGGGTTGAGGTCCCGCAGAAGCCCGTACAGGTCGAGCAAACCGGCGCTGTTCGCACAGTGCTCCCAGCCGGCTATGTGGACAATGGTTTTCTTCGGCAACCGTTTGCAAAGGTTTCGCAGCCGTCTGCTCATATGCCCGTCACGTTCCACAGCCGACGGGTCGACGGCCAGGTACGGAAGCCGCTGGCAGCCCGGATGCTCTTGCCACACTGCAGCGGCTCTCTTATAACACATATTTACTGAATCCTGGAGTTCTTTATCAGGAAGCGCGAGCAGCATTTTTATGTTGCGGTTGGTGAGCGCTTCTGTTTTAAGCATACGCACCATGTGACGCGAAATATGAGAAAGGTCAATGCAATAAAGCGGCACGCACCGGGTGGCGGCATAATCCCGCGCTGCGCGGTATTCAAAAGGAAACGTAATGGTTGCAAGCAGCTGCTCCAGTGCCGCCGGGAGATGATAACGGCTTTCTGTACCGGGGGCAGGGTGCTTTCGGCCCGCTACCGCCGGTATTCGAGATAGTATGCGCTGAGACAGCTTTCGGGAATGCTTGGTGCGAAATCCGCGGCCATACGAACTCAGTTCCAGTGTAATAATATCGGGCTGCACAACAGCAAGCACCCGCTGCAATTTATCATAGCCATGCGGGTCATGATGCACGGTGCCAACCAGCACCAGTCCGGCAGAAGCATGCTTAGCGGTTTTCATGCAACAGCTTCGGCTCCACTTCAAGAAGCAGTTCTTTAAGGTTTTTCTCACCGATGCCACCAACCTCTTGCGGATAGGGGGTGTGGACGTTCTGCTGCAGGAACCGCCCGACCGCGTCAGCGTGATACGATGGCGGCAGGGACGAGTCGCAGCGCACCATAGTGAGAATTTCTGCAACCGTAATGGTGCGCAGGTCACGGCCGAAAACCAGGGTTCGCTGCTGGTGCGATGACTCAAAGAGAATGCCGCCGGCGCGAAGCGGCAGGGTGAGCTCTTCTGTCAGATGGATTGGTATGCGCAGCTCTTCCGCAATTATCTGCAGGGAAGGCGGCGGCAGCGAGCGCAGGTAGCGTCCGGCAATAAAAAGCAGCATGCGCAGCGTCAGGTGCTCACGGTCCTCATGGTTCAGCCGCACGGGATGCGACACCGCCTGATAGAACGCATAATGGTCATAGTGGTAGGCTATCTCGGCCCCCAGCAGGAAGAGTATCCAGCTGATGAAGACCCAGAGCAGGAACAGGGGTATTGCCGAGAGGGGGCCGTAAATCAGGGGATAGTAAAACACAAAGCGGGTTGTATATATGGTAAAGGCCTTTCCGGCAAGGTGCCACAACGTTCCCGCAATAAAGCCGCCGGTGAGCGCGGCCCTGAACTTCACCCGGGTGGCCGGCATGAATACATAGAGACCGGTAAAGGCGATCCATACCAGAAAATAGGGAAGCCAGGAAAAAAGGTCAATATTAATGTAGGCTTCAATAATTTTTAGCGCGTTGCTGCTTTGCAGCGTGGCCATCATCACCAGGGATACTGCCAGCAGCAGCGGTCCCACGGTGAGCGATGTCCAGTACATGGCGATCCGGTAAAATAATGGCCGCCGGTTACGCGTCACCCAGATTTCGTTGAGCGCATACTCCATTTCGCTCAGGAGCAGAATCACCGATATAATCAGCACCCCGGTGCCGAGCGCACCAATAGTAGAGAAATTGATGCTCTCCACCAGATTGTTCAGGGTGGTGATAACTTTCTCCTGCGCCCCGGGAGCAATGGTTTGATAGACGTAGGGCTGTACCAGCGCCTGAAGATCAGAGAGGCCGCCGAAGACCTTAAACAGAAAAAACACAACGCTCAGCAGCGGCAGCAGTGAAAAAATGGTGGTGTAGGTAAGGGATGCTGCCCAGAGTAAACGCTTGTCGTGATAAAAGCGTTTTGTGGACAAAAACATAATATGTAGAAGTTTTAGCGGCACCTCAAGCATTGTTTTTTGTAGTGCAACACTGATAGCGCGAAAAACCCATGTCTGCTGCTTCACACCCATGCAAAGACCTTCTATAAAGCAACTGAATTTTGTGCTGCGGCAATCCAGATCCGTATTTTTGCCTCGTCAGGAATACGCGCCGGGCCCGGGCCCTGTGCGGTCGTTTTTTCAAGTTTACGGTGAAGCGCAGGGGCATCCTGTGACGCGAGTGCCCGGATATCTGCAATGCCGGCCTTAGACAGGAGCTGGAAATTAACTGTTCCCATGCCCTTGAGCATGACCATTTCTGCGGTATCTATCCATGCAGACAAATCTTTCTGAGCAGCAGGGACGCAGCGCACCATCTTTTCCTGCCCTTTCCGGGAGGACTTCAGCCGCAGAAGGTCCTTGACCATTACCATGCCGCAGGCCTCAAGCTGCTGTTTACTCTCTGTTCCTATTGCAGGCAGATCCCGGATAAAGGCCCGATAGGAATCGACGGTAGTTTTATCCATTGCGGTAAATACAGCCGGGCACCATAAAAGGACGGATAGGGCCATAGCTGCTGCTGCCAGCGGGCGTATTCTTCTCATTCGGTATTGGCTGCAGGTATCATGTTCCCATCCGCGCCTGCTCCGGCAAAGATACACAAAGCTGGTCATTGCATAGCATTCAAGGGCAAACGGTATAAATCCGAGAAAGCCCGGAGCAGTCATTTCAAAGATTTTAAAGCGATCAAAAAAAGGTACGGTATAGATCCATTTGGTGGCTGCCCAGTAGTTCCAGAACTCCCATAGCATGCCGCAGAGCAGGCCTGCGGTCATAAGGAGCATTGGTTTTCTCAAGCTGCCCTGTTCCCAGTCTTTAAAGAGTGATGGAGCCCCACAGCGGTAATTAACGGGTTCAAATAACAGAAAAAAGCCGCACCAGATCAGGGGAAAGCAGCTGCGCGGATAGATGATGCACAGCGCAAGACTTGCAGCACCGGCGAGCATGATAATGGTGCGGACAGCCGCGGAAAAACTCACGGGCTTTACCTTCCAGGTTTTCAGCCATTGGGTGCTTTCCAGAAACTCGGCGGTCTCAAATATACCGGGAAGCACGGTGGCAAATGAGATGCTGTAGCCGGCCCAGCGCAGCGCAGTTATTTCAATAACATTGACATAGTACCAGTTTTTAAGCAGCAGGTTGAAGGCTTCAAACACCACCCAGATAACAACAGATAGCGGCAGCAAAAACAGAAATTCATTGGTTCTGCGCAGCAGCAGCGACGAGCCGGTCCGGTTAAAAACAATGCTGTCAATGACCAGTATATATGACCACCAGGCAAAGCAGTAGAACCAGCTGGAGAATGGTTCTACATCGAGTATCAGCATCACCACGGCGAACAGAAACGACAGTATTCCAAGGAAGAGATTACATGCAGCCATA
>CAYNVA010000026.1:0-12132 GCA_964400575.1 uncultured Thermodesulfobacteriota bacterium
CGTGTGGTCATGTGACCCATCCGCAACCACGATCATTGTTGAGGTGTAAATACCGTGAAAGGCCCCTAGATAGAAGGCTGCCTGCCTCGCTGCATTGTAGAGATCATTAACAGCATCCATAGGAGACCCCGTTTTGAAATACTTCACCTCTCCGACAACTGCAATATGGGGTTTAAATAAAATTGCAAAATCGGGGCAGGCTTGAAAACGCGGCAGCGGGTTTCTATTTTTAGCTAACCAACTTTCTGGCCGAACTGGTTTAATGATGTCATTCTTGGCAAACAAGTGCTTCTTTTTTCGTGCAGGAGTAAAGCCGAATCCGTCACATTTCCGGAACCCTTCTGTACCCAGTCCTTTCTTGATTTCGTCATCCGACAGATTAAGTTGCGACCGAACGTGTTCGCTGAAATACGTTCTGATGACTGGGCACAAAAACTCACGTGTAAAGACTTCCTCGTGCCTCTTCCCAGCTTTCGATTTGCCTTCTTGAATAAACGACTCCAACTTTTGAATCACCGGTTTGTTTTTAAACTGGTCCTGGAGATAATCTTTAAAATCATTTATAGTGAGCATTCTCGCTTGACCCTAAAAATATTTCTAAACATAGGGGACGGAACCACCTGGAATATTGACTTATTCTTAACGGTTCTTTTATTAATATCATGGGCTTCTCAAACAAAGCTTTCAACTTTCAAGCTGCTGTGTTTGGCAATACTATCAAAATACTTATCGGCATGAATGGCACAGGCGGTGATGAGAAAAAATTTATTGGGCATTTCTTGATTTTTCCAGTTCTCGCAGGGCTAAACTTATATCATGGGTTCCGAGTTCTTTGCGCAGCGCCTCCCGGTTTGAGGCCCGGACAAGAGAGAGCAAACCTGCTTCGATAACATCTTTTTTAGTCTTTGCGCCGGTGGCATGGATGGCGGCCTTCAGCAGTTTTTCATCAATTGCCACGGTTGTTTTGTGCATATATGTCTCCGAAGGATGTATTGCCGGTATTTGGCAGTACGTTTAGCAAATGCAGATTGCCTTGCCCCCGGCGCACCATCAAATCAATGCAACACAACCGGCTGGGCCGGTTTTCTTTCCCGTATCATAAACTCATGCACGATCCGGGGATGTTCTTCGTCAAAGGGAAAGAGCTCAAATTTTGCCCGGCTAACGGCATTGATCAGCTGATGATAGCACCGCTCCACAGGCGCTGAAGAAATATTTCCCAGGGAAGAATATCAATGCCATCGGCTGTTGTACGGGGCCGCGGAGCACTGCAGACAAGAATCGCTTTTTTCACGGCGAAGTCTTCCTTGAACGCCCTGAGCCCTTTCAGCTGATTATCGCCGGGCTGCGCCGTTGATTTAATTTCAATGGCTACCTCATGGTCGCCCAGAATCAGGTCTACCTCGAACTGCGACGCCGTGCGCCAGTATGCTACGGGGTATAACAGCTCGCTGTAGGATGCATGCGCCATGACTTCCATGACGATGAAGTGTTCAAAAGCCCTGCCGAAAAGCTCGGAGCCCGGTTCAACCGGACCTCTCCGGGCCAGTGCGCCTAAAATGCCCACATCGAAAAAATAAAATTTAGGCGCCAGGATGACACGGCGTTTGGCCTTTGCCCGGAATGCGGGTAAAAATCGCCCGATGAGCGTATCCTGGAGTATTTCAAAATAGTTTTTTACCGTCGGCGCGCTTATGCCGCACTCGCGGGCAATGTTCTGGTAATTGATGATTTCGCTGTTTGAAATCGCCGCCACTTCCAGAAACCGGCTGAAGGAGCCGATATTGCGGGCAAGCGCCTCGGCGGAAATTTCTTCTTTGAGATAATCCCCCACATAGGACTGCAAGAGCCTGCGCGGCTGCGGGGTTGTATAATGCCGGGGTAGAAGGCCGCTGTTCAGGGCTTTTGAAAGTGAGAAGTCGGTTATTTCCGGATAGACCAGAGGGAACAGCTCATAGCGCAGAGCGCGGCCGCCAAGAAGATTGCCGTGCCCCCGTTTCAGTTTGCGGGCGCTTGATCCGCACAGAATAAAGCGAACGCCGCGGTTTTCAATCAGCCAGTGGACCTCGTCAAGCAGTTCGGGGATTTTCTGTACTTCATCGATAATGACCGGATTGCGCTGCGTCTCGGCGTTGATGCCAGCGGCTTGCAGCTCTTCCCGAAGAAGTGATGGCTGCCCGGCAAGACGGCGGTATTCGTCTGAGAGCAACAGATCATAGCGAAGCGCTTTCGGGAAAAGCGCCTTTAAAAGGGTGCTTTTGCCTGTCTGCCGGGGTCCCCACAGAAAGCAGGTTTGCGAGCCACTGTCGGCTAATTTTAATTTGCGCTTATACATGATAAAGCAAACTAGCACTTTATTTTATCATGTCAACAAAATTTTGTGCGGGCTAGTCCGTAGGGGTGCGCATTGCGCACCCCTACAATTTTTTGAAAGACACTCAAAATTACTCAATGCAGCACAACCGGCTGGGCCGGTTTCCTCTCCCGTATGAAGAACTCATGCACGATCTGGGGATGTTCTTCGTCAAAAAAGAAAAGCTCGAATTTTGCCCTGCCCTCCTGGGGGATTTTTGCCGGAGCAAGAGCAACGATAATGGTGTGGTGCGAGCCCTGCGGCGGGCCGGGGGCAGCCTGTATGGGCAGCACCACAGGCTCGGCGCCCGGAAAACTGACGCAGGCTTTTGCCGAGGTGAAGGACTGCGATATCTGATCCAGCATCACCACAAAACACAGATGCGGCATCATTGCAGGGAGCTTGCCCACCCACAGCTCGGGGCCGTAGATGCCCATGAGGGAGAGCTTGTTGCCGACTTCATTGCGCACATCGTCGCAGAGTATTACATGATATTTTTTTGCTATGTCCATTGAGAATCCCCTGTAGAAGATTAATCGTTTAGCATTACCGCTGCACAAATGTAATTATATCGTAAGTATTTGCAAAGACAGGTTTAAAACCTGTCTCTACGTAGTCGGTCAAAACAGCAAATGATAATAATTGCGCTCCACCATAATCATGCTTGCCCCAGGGCCTGCTTCGGGCAGACGCTGCAGCACTGGCAGCATCTTAAACAGTCGTGATCGGGCAGGCTGCCTGTGACTTTATGTTTTGTAATCGCCAGATTCATGGGGCATGCTTTTTCGCAGGCCCCGCATTCAATGCATTTTTCAGCATCGATCATAATCCGGTGCCGGCCCCGGTCAAGGGCACTCTGCATGGTGCCCATGGGGCAAAACGCGCACCAGGCACGCGGGTGGATGAACACGGCAAGCACCACGCCGATGGCAGTCGTCACCGTGCACATGAGCCAGAACACGCGGCCCCAGTGGTCAAAATCCGTCGGGTTCTGTAAAATTCGGTAAACCATAAACGCCATGAGCGCTGCAAAGACCGGCCAGCGGAAGCCCCCGCTTCTCATCCATGCCGGTATCGGCAGTTTGCGGCTCAGGCGGGGCATGACGCGATCAAAGAAAGCTCCCCGCGGGCAGAGATGGCCGCACACATACCTGCCCCGCAGCATGCCGCCGGCCATGCCCATGAGCATCACCACGGGAACGCTGTAGCCAAGCCCGGGATACTGCCAGCCAAGAGCGATGACGATTACCACTATGGGCCACAGGCTGAGCTGCATGGCCTTACGCAGAGCTGTGTGTTTTTTGTAGTCAGCCGACGGCATAGCGGTTCACCAATGAGTTCCGTAAGGGTAGTAAAGAATAATGGCAGACAGCAGCCGTGTCAAGAAGAGGATTTTTATATTTCTCTGGCAGTGTGCCCGGAAAAGAGGCTGTTTTTTCCGGGATGCGGAGGAGCGCTCAAAAAAGAGATAAAAAAAGCACCCGGCGGTGAGCCGGGTGCCTGAGGAATCTGTGGTGGAGCTGAACGGGATCGAACCGTCGGCCTCTTGAATGCCATTCAAGCGCTCTCCCAGCTGAGCTACAGCCCCACGGAGATATTTTCGAGTACT
Source organism: uncultured Thermodesulfobacteriota bacterium (assembly GCA_964400575.1). Lineage (GTDB taxonomy): Bacteria > Desulfobacterota > WTBG01 > CAIYCZ01 > CAIRTM01 > CAIWCT01. The sequence goes on from CAYNVA010000026.1 coordinate 3,963, forward strand.
GGACTATAGCAGAATGCCCGTTTTTGTCAAAAAGAAAATAGGGTTGTCGGCCCGGTCGGCGCCGGGCTTCGGGCATATATGATTTGATAAAGGCCAAAAAAAAAGTTAAGCTATTTTATAAGATTAAAGCTTGGTGCCTGTACGCAACAGGAGGGCCCGTTATGCGCCGCGTCGGCATTGTCCGCGATCAAAGGTTTATAGAGCACCGAACCGGTGTGCACCACATTGAGGTGCCCAGGCGGCTTGAAACAATCTACAGCATGCTCGACGCAGACGGACGACTCAAAGACCGGCTTGTTGAAATCGTGCCCCGTTTTGCAAGTCTTGAAGAAGTGGAAATGGTGCATGGAGCCGAGTATGTCGAGAAGATTCTCGACACAGCAGGCGAGCCCCTGCGCTACCTCGACCCCGATACCGTGACCTCGGAGCAGTCCTGCCGGGCGGCATTCCTTGCCGTGGGCGGCGTGCTCGAAGCGGTTCGAAGCGTTGCGGCCCGCGAGACAGATACCGCCTTTGCCCTTATCCGACCCCCCGGGCATCATGCCGAGCGCAACCGCCAGATGGGGTTCTGCCTTTTCAACAACGCCGCCCTTGCCGCAGAATATGCCCGCCGCACATTAGGCTTCCAGCGCGTGCTGATCGTTGACTTCGACGTGCATCATCCCAACGGCACGCAGCATATCTTCGAGCAGACTGCCCAGGTGCTGCTATTTTCCTCGCACCGCTATCCGTTTTTCCCCGGCACGGGCGATATGCTCGAGGTGGGCCTGGGTGACGGCAGGGGCTACTCGGTCAATGTGCCGCTGCCTGCTCAGCGCGACGACAGCGACCTTGTTCTTGCCTACCGGCGGCTGCTTGAACCCCTGGCCCGTGAATTTCAGCCGCAGCTGATTCTCGTATCAGCAGGCTTTGATGCGCACTTTGACGATCCCATCGGCGGCATGCGCGTCAGCGAACACGGTTTTGCCGCGCTGGCCCAGATTGTTCTGGGGCTTGCCGATGAGCTCTGCGGCGGAAAAAGCGTGTTCATGCTTGAAGGCGGCTATGACCTGGGGGCCCTGCGCAAATCGACCCGGGCTGTGCTTGAAGCAATGCTTGATGGCGTGCCGAATGACCTTGTGCAGCGCATTGAAGGAGGTGTGCGCCCGGCCTCTCCCGTACATGATATCATTAAAAGCGTGGCAGAGGTGCAGGGGCAGTACTGGAGGTGTTTCCGCAATGTTTGAAAACCAGATAAACCCGCGTGCCAATAACCCCGTGCTTGCCCAGTACGACCAGACATGCGCGTCGTTTTCCTGGGAGCAGGTCAACCGGGAGTTCTCCTGGCATGAGACGGGCAGGCTCAATATCTGCCATGAGGCAATCGACCGCTTTGCCGAGAACCCTGCTACCGCCAGTCAGCCATGTCTGATCTACTCGCTGCGCGAGCGACGGGAGGTGCTGTCGTATGCAGACATGCGCAGGCTTTCAAACCGGTTTGGCAATGTGCTGCGGGGGCTGGGTGTCGGCCGCGGGGACCGCGTTTTTCTTTTTCTGCCCAATATACCCGAGCTATATATTGCTCTTGCCGGGTGCGCCAGGATCGGCGCGGTTATTGTTCCCCTGTATGCACATTTCCGCACAGCCGCTTTGCGCGACCGCATGCTTGACGCACAGGGCGCAGTGCTCGTGACAAGCCCGGGCCACCGCAGCCATATACCTGCCGATGAGCTGCCTGCTCTTGAGCATATCATCCTTGTGGGAAGTTCCTCAGCAGCCGCTGATGAGGGTGAGGTTGCATGGGAAACCGCAATGGCTCAAGCCTCAGATGAGCCCGCTATGGAGTGGCTTGAGGCCGATGCCCCGCTGTTTCTTATCTATACCTCCGGGCAGGACGGTAGCCCCATAGGGCTCGTGCATGTTCATGATGCCATGCGGGGCTATCTCATGACGAGCCGCTGGGCGCTGGATTTAAAGCCGGGTGATGTCTTGTGGACGCAGGCCCAGCCCGGCTGGTTCATGAACGTGGTCTATAATGCTTTTGCTCCGTGGCTATGCGGCGTGCCGAGTTTTATTACCGGCAAGCTCTCAAACGCCGAGGAGTTTTATCGCCATGTGCAGGAAAATAAAATCTCGGTGGTCTATACCATTCCGACGGTTTACCGCATGCTTGTCGAGGCCGAAGCCGATACGGCCCGGCGTTTTGACCTGAAAAGCCTGCGGCATCTTGCGAGCGTGCTGGAGCCGCTGTATCCCGATCTTATTTACGGGCTCATGCGCATCATCGATATACCCATACATGACACCTGGTGGACAGCCGAAACCGGCATGATCACGATCGCCAATTTTCCCTGCCTGGCCATTAAGCCCGGGTATCTGGGCAGGCCCGTGCCGGGGCTCACGGCATCGGTGCTTGGCCCTGACGGCAAAGAGCCGGCGCCCTTCACCATGGGCGATTTCGCCATCAAACAAGGCTGGCCTGCCATGGCCCGGGGGGTATGGCGCAATGAGCAGGCATTCTCATGGTTTGTTCGCCGGCCGCCGTGGTTTCTCATAAACGATACGGCTTTTATGGACTATGACGGCTATTTTTTCCACCAGGGCCGCAGCGACGACGTTATCATCACGGCAGGTGGCAAGACCGGGTTTACTGAAATCGAACAGGCGCTGCTTGAGCACCCGGCGGTGGCCGAGGCGGGCGTCATCCGCGTTGCCGACCAGCACGGCATGAAAAAAATAAAGGCCTATGTCTGCCTCAAAGCGAAGTTCAGCCAGTCGCCGCTTCTGCAAAAGAAGATTGCAGCCTATCTGCAGCAGACGCTTGACCCGGGTCTTGCCCTTGCCGGCATTGAGTTCCGTGATAGCCTGCCCAGAGACAAAAACGGCAGGCTTATGCGCCGCGTACTCAAGGCATGGGAGCTTGGCCTGCCGGTTGGCAAGGTGGAGTAGCCACTTTTTTTTGAGTCTGCAACAATATCTGCGGGTGTTTCTAATAGACTTTATTTATGTCTAAGGTCCTTGAGAAAAGAAGCCGGAATTCAGTCTGCCGCGGCGGATTGAATCATGAATGAAATATTTTTCCAACCGTAGGGGAGGGTTTATCCCCTCCCGAGGGCGGGCGTAAAGCCCGCCCCTACATTAAAAATCTTGAGACGTTTCTATCTTGAATCATTGTACTCCGAACTTCTTTCCGCACCTGCTGACTGCCAGTTCATGACAAAAAAGCCCTGCAGAAAAACTGCAGGGCTTTTGTTGTGTATATAAAACTGACTTACACGGGGATATTGCCGTGTTTTTTGGCGGGCCGGTATTCGCGCTTATTGCGCATGGCGTCCAGTGCATTGATGAGCACCGTGCGGGTTTCGGCAGGAACCAGAACCGCATCAACATAGCCGCGTGCCGCAGCGATGTAGGGATTATTAAACAGATCGCGGTACTCTTCGATCTTTTCCTTGCGCTTTGCCTTGGGGTCTGCTGCTGCTTTGATTTCAGAGCGGTGGATGATGTTTGCAGCCCCTTCTGCGCCCATGACCGCGATCTCGGCAGAGGGCCAGGCATAGACAAAGTCGGCGCCCAGGTGCTTGGAGCACATGGCAATATAGGCCCCTCCATAGGCCTTGCGGGTGATGAGCGTCATCTTGGGCACTGTTGCCTCGGAGTAACACCACAGAAGCTTGGCGCCGTGCCGGATGATGCCGTTCCATTCCTGATCAGTGCCGGGCAAATAGCCGGGCACATCAACCAGGGTAAGCAGCGGAATATTGAAGGCGTCGCAAAAGCGGATGAAGCGCGTAGCCTTGTCCGATGCGTGAACATCAAGGGCGCCGCCCATGACCATGGGCTGGTTGGCGATAATGCCGATCACGTCGCCGTTGAGACGGGCAAAGCACACCACGATATTCTGGGCAAACAGCTCATGGGGCTCGAAAAAAACGCCATTATCAACTATGGAGGCGATGACCTGCTTAATGTCATAGGGCTGGTTGGGGTTATCGGGAATAAGCGTGTTGAGCTCGGTGCATTCCCGGCTCGGGCTGTCGCCGGTGTCCACATGGGGCGCATCTTCCATATTGTTTGACGGAACATAGGAGAGCAGCTCCTTGATCATGTCAAGGGCATGAGCATCGTTTTCAGCGGCAAACTGCGCCACGCCGCTTTTTGTGTTATGCACGATGGCGCCGCCAAGGCCTTCATGGTCGGTTTCTTCACCGGTGACCGATTTGATGACTTCAGGGCCGGTTATGTACATATAGCTCGAATTTTTCACCATGAAGATAAAGTCTGTCATGGCAGGTGAGTAAACCGCGCCCCCGGCCGTGGGGCCCATGATGCAGGTGATCTGGGGAATGACACCTGATGCGGCCGAGTTGCGGAAAAATATTTCACCGAAGCCGAACAGCGCATCGATGCCCTCCTGAATGCGGGCGCCGCCCGAATCGTTGAGGCCCACGCAGGGCGCGCCTGCCTTCATGGCCAGGTCCATCACCTTGGTGATTTTTTTTGCATGCATTTCCCCCAGGGTTCCGCCGCGGGAGGTGAAGTCCTGGGCATAGGCATAGACGGTGCGTCCATTCACCTTGCCGAAGCCCGTGATGACGGCATCGGCCGGAATATCGGTTGTGGGCATATCGAAATATCCGCAGCGGTGCTGCACAAACATATCGACTTCCTGAAACGTGCCTGGATCAAACAGATAGTTAAGACGCTCCCGCGCCGTCATTTTGCCTTTTGACTTCTGGCTTTCTATGCCTTTGGGGCCTCCCATCTGTTGTGCTTTTTCTTTTTTCTGCAGTAATGCATCGATTTTTTCAGTAATTACGCCCATGCTGTATCTCCTTTCATGCCGGCCATGGATATAGCTTCTGCAAGGTTACTTTTAATCTTTACAGTGTACATGGATTTTCGGAAAATTGTCAAGGAAAACAGCTGGAGGAAAGCTTGGTTTACAAAGGAATACGGCGCTGTTTGGCATAGCTTGAGATGGTTGAAAGGGCCTGGCTGAGGCGCTGGAGCCTCAGGTTTTTTGCCTTGATGGCCATAATGTCATCAAGCGGGACCTGCTCGCCCCGTATTTCCCGCTGCACAATGCCGATATTGACAACGATCGTCTTGAGATCAGCCGGGGTGTACTGCTTGATATTTGCCACCGAGATGGTGGTGACTCCCTTGGAAATATCGCCTGCAAGCATTTTAGGGCTGCCGCTGATGGCCATATGAAATCGCCTTTCTTTTTTCGGGCTTATAGCACAGAAGCACTGTTCCTGAAAGAAAAAAAGGCCCAATGCCGGGCATTGGGCCTTTTGCAAAGCACCGATTACATCTAAGCTGAACTATACAATATGCAGAGCTACTTTATCTCGATCGTTCCACAGTACGAGCCGACGGTAAAGTTTTTCACGCCCGTATCCTTAGACAGCGGATTTATAAATACGATGTCGATTATTATCTTGCCGCTGATTTTCAATGAAAGAAGATTAAATATGGCGGTCGTATCCCAGTCCGGCTTGTCCTGCGCGGTGAATGCAGTTTTGTCATCGCCGATGATGATGATTCCTGAAAACGGGTTGGCAAAACTAAGCAGCTTGATGATCTTTTTGGGTACAGTCGTCAGGGTGCAGTTGTCGGTACCGTTGTCGCCGCATGCAACGCAAGCCACCTTTCCCTTTGCGCCACAGGCAATGCCGGTGTTTGCTGGAGCAGGAGAGCCGAAAGGTGGATTTGAATTATCCACAGTGAAAGCGGTCCCGGTAAATAAATCAACGGGAATATAATCAGCAGGGGTGTCTCCACCAGTGGCAAAAAGCTCCTCATTGGTTTTCTCATAGTAGGCATAGACGGTCTTGGCGAACGAAATCCGGCGGATCTGAATCGTTTGATTGTCCGACTGCCTCTTGCCCCTGGCAATGCAGATCCAGTATTCTTGTGCCTTGCCATCTTTTACCGGCAGACAGGCAGGATTGCTGCCATCTTCATTATTACAGACCTCGGTCATCGTAACATTGTCGCATTTACTGCCGTAGTTGAAGGTCCAGTCGCCTAACCAGTCGGCACATGTCGCGACTGCAAAAACCGGCTGCGCTGAAAGTATCATAGCGCATGCCATTACCAGAAACAGGGCTTTCTTCTTCATAACTCCTCCTTTTAGTGTATGGTTTGTGTTGCCCCCAATTTATATTAGAATACCAAAGCAACAGGTAATATGCAATAAGTTTTAATAATAATTAATTTTGCCTCTTCCTGGCTTTTTAACTAAAACAAATGTGCGCGCCAAAAGTTTCTTGATACGAAAAATTTTCTGGCAGACGGTATGCTCTTAAAGCCTATCTCGTTAGGAGTTTGGCTGAGTGCATTTCATGCCGTGCGAACAAAAAACGATCCATCAAAACCAGCCTCTACCAGTGAGCACGGTGCCTGAAAAAGCGATGCCGGGCCCCTAATGGGATAGGCTCTTAACCGGCATTCGCCCTGCCCCCCCCCTTTTTTTGCATAAAATAATCGAAGAAACCTATAGGGTTAAGGGCTTCTTGCCGAATTTACTGCAAAGCTCCTGTATTGCCCGCGACGGCTCAGGCGGGCGAACAACTATAAGCATGCAGAAATCCTCAACTTGCGCCCTGCCGTTTTCCGTATAATCGATGCCAATATTGCCGCTTTCCGCATTTTCTGTGACACTGGTTATGACTGCTTTTTTTAATGTGATATGCGGGCCGGAAGGCTTTTCAGCACACTGGCCCTCTGGTGAAAATATGGATATTTCAGCATCCTGCACTTTATTAAGCAGCAGAGCTGCCTGATTCATACCATAGGCCATACTGCCGCTAGAGTCTGCTGCGGCAATAATAAAGGCTATTTTTTGAGGGATACGTCCGTCGAAGGGCCGCAGCACCATGCCGCCATAGGGGCCGTCGTCAGACAGAATTTTTTCAAATTCAAGTCCGCTCACGACATTGGCATACTGCCGGTAGCCGAATTCGCCTTTTTTCAAGGGCATCTGCTCATCTGCGGTAGATGAGATAACGACATCATCAAATGTGATGTCCATAATGTCATCCTGCTGCTCAAACACTATTGCCCTGGGCTTGCATACGGCAAGGCAAAGCCCGCAGCCCAGGCACCTTCTGCAGCTGAGGCAGCGGCGGGCTTCCTGCTGGGCAGCCTCCCGGCTGAAGCCGACCTCCACTTCGTCAAAGCACTGTATCCGGGCGGCCACCTCGAGCTCGGGCATGCGCTGCCGCTCGGCCGGGATATCGGTAAAATCAATGATATAGCGTCCTGCTTGCTCAGGCATACGGTTTCCCTATTTCTCATTAAGGTAATGATGAATTGCTGCGGCCCCGTCCTTGCCTGCGGCCACCGCGCCTACGGCAATCCATGGCCCGGTCACGCAGTCTCCGCCGGCAAACACGCCCGGCCTGCTTGTGGCGCAGGTTTTCGGATCGGCAATAATAGTGCCCCATGCGGTAGCGGCGATGCTGTTGTCCTGCGGCAGGAATGAGGTGTCGGATGCTTGGCCAATGGCAGGAATAATCGTGTCAATGGCCAGTTCAAACTCCGAACCCTCAACAGGCACAGGCCGGCGTCTGCCGGATGCATCCGGCTCACCAAGGGCCATGCGGTTGCATTTCAGACCGGCAACTTTGCCGTTTTGAACCAGAACCTCCAGCGGCGCCACAAGATATTCAATTTTAATGCCTTCATGCAGCGAAGCCTCTATCTCCTCGGGAATCGCCGGCATTTCATCGCGGGTTCTGCGGTAGAGGATGATTACCTCCTGCGCCCCGAGCCGAAGAGATGTGCGGGCTGCATCCATGGCAACATTGCCGCCTCCGAGTATGGCCACGCGCTTGCCCAGCTTCACGGGATTGCCAAGAGCGGCATCGCGCAGGAACTCTATGCCTGATATAACGCCGTCGGCCTCTTCGTTGGGGATTTTCAGCTTTTGATCCCTGTGGGACCCTACGGCAATGAAGGCCGCCTGATAGCCCTGCTTGAAAAGATCTTCAAAGGCAATGTCTGCGCCGATGCGCACGCCGGTTTTAATTTCAACGCCCAGCTGTTTCACATAATTAATTTCCCGGTTGAGTATATCGCGCGGGAGGCGGTACTTTGGAATACCAACTGCAAGCATGCCGCCGGCAACAGGAAGCGCCTCAAAAATTGTGACGCCGTAGCCGGCGCAAGCCAGATCATA
>CAYNVA010000027.1:0-2015 GCA_964400575.1 uncultured Thermodesulfobacteriota bacterium
TCTGCCATGGTTTCAAGTGAGGCCGGGTCTGAGCCTGCATTGGGCTCGGTCAGGGCAAAGGCGCCAAGCTTGCGGCCTGAGCAGAGATCGGGCAGGTATTTCTGTTTCTGCTGTTCATTGCCAAGAGCATAGATGGGGTAGGCGCCCACCGAGTTGTGCACCGAGACGATGATGGCGGTGGAGGCACAGCAGCGGGCCAGCTCCTCGATGATGAGCACGTAGCTGATGCCGTCAAGCCCTGCGCCCTTATACTCCTTGGGTATGCTGATGCCCATGAAACCCAGAGGCCCCATCTTTTTGATAGCCTCGGCCGGGAAGGTCATCTCCTCGTCCCACTGCTGGGCATAAGGGGCAAGCTCGCGCTCGGCGAATTCGCTGGCGATCTTGCGGCTAAGCTTCTGTTGACGCGTCAGTTCAAAATCCATGGTGTTCTTTCTGTATAAAAAAGGCAGATAGACAAAGCCTGTATAAGACTAAAGGCGCAGCAATGTCGAGAACTCACTATACATATATATACGGCCGCGGTCAAGAGCCCGAAATCTGGCGGGGCGTGCAGGTGATGCTGCGCCCTCGGGAGAAAACTATTGCCAACCGGGCAAAAATCATATATTTTTAACCATGCAAATGACGAAGTATTGTGCGGGTATTACGGTCGCGCAGCCCCCAGCAACTCCTCGTAAAACACATTCAAACCTCTGGAGCATCGTATGGAAATCGTAAAAAGCATGGTTTATCCCGGACGCATTATCATCATAGGCACAGCCCCCGGAGGCCATGCCGTGGTACTCTACAGCATAACAGGCCGCAGCCCGTCGAGCCAGGCCCGCAGGCTTGAAATCGACACGAAGGCAGGCAGCATTTTCGTGAAGCCAACCGATGAGGAAACCCTTAAGACCGGCAACCCCGATCTGCTGGTGTACCCCGCCGTTATCTGCAAAGCAGGAGCCATTGCCGTGAGCAATGGCAAGCAGACCGGCGACGTGGCAAAATTGATTGCCGCCACTGCCGAGCCGGTAGACGTGCTTGTGAAGTCCCTTGCCCTGTGGGAATATGAGCCGGATGCGCCCAACTTCACACCGCGTATCAGCGGCTGCGTGACAAAGGGCGCTGCACTGAGCGTTCTCAAGCGTGCGGCCGACGGATCGGTTGTCCGCAATTTCTTCACTGTGCCGGCCATTGCAGGCAATGGCAGCCTTATTGCAACCTATACGGGAGCAAACGCAAATCCCCTCCCGTCATTTACCGGTGAGCCTAAAGAGGTCGCTATTGCCTGGGCAACAGCTGATGAAGCGGCAGCAGGTCTGTATGCGGCCCTTGGCCCCAAAGCAGGCGGCGATGACTTCCGCGTGACCGCCGCTGCTGTTTACATGGCAGCAGACGGAACCGTGACCATGAGCGTGAAGAACCGGCATAAGTAGAAATATTTTTATTGTTCCCTGCCAGATATTTAGAAGCAGTCCCGTAGGGGAGGGGTTTACCCCCTCCCGCAGGCGGGCATAAAGCCCGCCCCTACGTTAAGAAAGAAATCAAATAAACGGCCAGGTTTCACAAGGACCAATCAATCACTATGCATAAGGAGCATACCATGGCAACCGATGTATCAGCCTTTAAAGACGTTTATAAAACCGCCATTGCCAGCGATTTCCCGCAGGAGGCAACGATCATACTGGGCGACAAGACCTTCAAGCTGAAAGCTCTGGATATCGCGCTTCGCTACGGCACCAACCCGCATCAGCCCTTTGCTGCTTTTGCCCCTGCAGCTGGGCAGCCCCTGTCGGTGGGCAATCTCGACATGCTCAAGGGCGGCAAGGCGGGCCTGTCGCTCACCAACCTTCAGGACATGAGCCAGGCGGTCAATATCCTGAAATTTTTTGACCGGCCTGCCTGCACCATCATGAAGCATATAAACCCCTGCGGTTTTAAGGTACAGACCAAAGGCGAGTCGCTTGCCGATATTTACCGCATTGCCCGCAGCTGCGACGAGCGCAGCGCTTTCGGCGGCATAATCGGTTTTA
>CAYNVA010000028.1:0-3883 GCA_964400575.1 uncultured Thermodesulfobacteriota bacterium
AGCATCTGCAATGACCTGGTCCATATTTAAGTACTTATACGCACCAAGCCGGCCGCCAAAAATAACATTCTTTTCCTGTTCCGCAGCAGCACGGTATGTGCTCAACATTTCTTTATCTGATCTGCTCTGTATCGGATAATACGGGTCATCGCCTTTCTTCGCCGGACAAGAAAATTCCCGGCATAGCACTGTTTCTTTTTTTGGGTAGTTCCTCTCAGGATGCAGATGTTTTGACTCATGAATCCTGGTGTAGGGAATGTTTTCATCCGTATAATTCATAACAGCAATTCCCTGAAAATCAGTCTCCTTCAGCCGCTCAAACTCCAGCCGTAAGGTTCTCCAGCCAAGAGCGCCCATCCGGCAGTTGAAATAACGATCAATAGGCCCGGTATAAACAATTGTACAATCCGAAGGAACCTGTTGTTTGAGCTCAAAAAAATCTGTTTTTAATCGCAGCTCAATATTTTGATGCATGAGCATTTTTTGAAAAAGTTTTCCATAACCATCAGTGGGCAGCCCCTGATAGGCATCATCAAAATAATCAGCGCGATAGTCGTATCTGACCGGAAGTCTCATGATAAAAGAAGCCGGTAAGAGCTTAGGATCTGTTCCCCATTGTTTGAGTGTATAGCCTCGAAACAAAGCCTGATACAGTTTGCGCCCCACAAGCGCGACAGCTTGCTCCTCAAAATTTGACGGATTCTTTAAAGATTCTTTGTCGCTTTCTGATTGAATGAGTTCATATGCTTGTGCCGGAGAGAGTGGCCTCTCGTAAAAACGCTCGATGGTATCAAGATTAACGGGCATGGTGTAGGTTTTTTGCCCTGCTTTTGCAAGTACACGGTGACGATAATGATTAAAACTTGTAAACCGATTGATGTAGGACCATGCTTGTACATTTGATGTATGAAAAATATGGGTGCCATAATCATGGATTTCAATGCCGGTTTCTTCATCGAGGTGCGAGTAAGAGTTTCCACCAGGATGGGAGCGCTTATCGATAAGGAGTACTTTTTCCTGTAATACAGTAGCAATGCGCTCGGCAATAACTGCACCGAAAAATCCTGCTCCTACCACTAAATATCGAAGTCCTTCAAGCCCCATGCTTTTTGATCACCTCTGTTTCTCTGAGAAACCATAAAACTGATAAAAATCCGCAATGCAATGGGCAGAATATAAAATGAGGGTGATTGTGTGTCAATGCAAATGTCTGCTCAAGATGTGGGCCAGGGTTACGCAGATAAAAGTGACGGGCCTGTGAACTATTATTCAGGAAAGTGAAAGGGTGCTATTTTCCCTGAATCGTCTGCAGGCCGGACAAAGCTTCGCGTGTCCTGCAGTCTGCCCGCACTTTTTTTATCAGCCAATCGCCTTCAATGCGCTGTCATAATCCGGTTCAATGGTGATTTCACTGACAAGCTGGTTGTAGATAACCTTGCCGTCCGGGCCGATGGCGATAACTGCGCGGGCGCAGAGGCTGGCAAGGGGGCCGTCGGCAATGAGAACGCCGTAGGCCTGACCGAACATGCGGGTGCGAAAGTCTGACACGGTGATGACATTGGTGAGCCCCTCGGCGCCGCAGAAGCGCGCCTGGGCAAAGGGCAGATCCATCGACACGCAGAGTACGACGGCATCGGAGCGCTTATCAAAGGCCTGGTTGAATTTGCGGACCGAGGTTGCGCACACGGCTGTGTCGATGCTGGGGAATATGTTGAGCACGATCTTCTTGCCGGCAAAGTCCTTGAGCTTTACATCGGAGAGATCATTTTTGGTGAGCAGAAAGTCTGGCGCTCTCGAACCGATCGTAGGAAGTTCGCCTTTAAGCTGTACTGGATTGCCTTTCAGTGCTGTTGTTGACATGTTTTTCTCCTTTATGAATTATTGTAGCTCACTACACAGTCACAGAGGACACAGGGAGGAATTTTTTTTGTTTTTCGCATCTCAGCGAAAAAAATGCCTGTTTTCTGTGTACTCTATGCCTGTGATTAAACAATATGGAAAATGCCCCGAACAGTTTCCCCAATGGCAGTGAATTGTGAAACGAATGTTCTCCGAAGGTATAGTATACTGGACAAGATAAAGTCAAGGCGGGAGTGGTATGAAAGATTAACAGGCCGGCGCGTTACATGATAAAGATTCAGTATTAAAGAAGGGTGTTTTGGACCGCAGGTGCGTATTGCCATATGCCCTTGTCCAACCTGAAAAAATACAACAAAAGCCAAACGCTTCAGCAATGCTGAATGGATCGCCGAGTTGAAAATGTGCAGCCGGTTAATCACCTGTCTCACAAGGCGTTCGGCTCCAAGTATTCAAGCGATGTGAACATTTACTGATTCATACACAGAAGCTGTCATATTGAAAACAGCGCGAGAAAAACGATCGCTAACACATGAAAAATAAACTAAAAAAAATTCTTTTTTAAAGTTAAATTATTTGACAAAAGATGCAAGAAGAATTAAACAGTGAGATAAGACATCGCGAGATACAAGATGTCTTGTGGAATGCAGGCGCGGCATGCAGAATGTTTTTTTGTTTTGCTTTGTTCTGTATAAGCAGGACTGAACAACCTACATGCTGCGACAGCGCAGTTTTATTAATTTTTTTAGGAGGTTTTACAAATGTCGGAAGGTCGAGTAAAGTGGTTCAATGACAAGAAGGGGTTCGGATTTATCGAGTCGCAGGAGCATGGGGATGTTTTTGTTCACTTCACAGCCATTGATGGCAGTGGCTTCCGTTCTCTTAGCGAAGGAGACGAGGTCACTTTTGATGTCGAACAGGGCAACAAAGGCCTTCAGGCTGTAAGGGTAAAAAGCAAGTCCAATTGATTTCAAACAGCCTATAAAAAGCACCCCACTGCGGGGTGCTTTTTTTTTAGATATGCGGGCCCGAAAAAAAGCAGGGTGCCGATCAATGAATGATCAAACCCTGCTCGGTTTTGTAACTGTCAGGCAGTGTGCTTACTGACGTGAATAATCCGGGTCAGCTTGCAGACCAGCACCCATCGTGGGTCAGCCTTTAATCCAATTAAATTTCACGACAGAATACAGGGGGATGAATGGAAAAAGCACAGGTGTTTTACTGACATACTCCAGATATCCTGGATCTGATCCGTAATTCTTGTTCTGGCGGAGTTCCAGCCTGCGTGTTGAACCGAACATAACGTAAACTATGCCGATATATCCTGCCAGTGAAAAGAGTATCTGGAACCATCCTGACAAACAGGGCACGGATGAAAAAAAGACTCCGCTCCAGACCAGGATTTCGCCAAAATAATTTGGGCAGCGTACAATTTTAAAAAGCCCCTGGTTGCAAAAAGCTTTAGGGTTTTCTTTTTTTGCCCTGTTTTTCTGCTCATCGGCAATCCATTGAATAAGAAGGCCCGCCGCAATTAATCCAATACCTGCATAAAGCCATATTGCATGCGCCTCCTGCAAGCCGTTCTGTAATCTAAAGTACACTGGCGAAACCTGCATCACGTACAAACAGGAACAAAAAATCCAAATAAATATTTTAACAAAAATCGGGATCTTCGTATAACCAATTGAGGCTTCATCCAGGACCTTGCGGTAAGCGCCGCTTTTATATTCACGAATAACAAGAAAAAATCCAAGCCTTGAGGCATATAGTGCAAGCAAGACAAGGATAATAACCGCTGGAAGGTTAAGGGAAGTCCCAAAACCAAACAACATGGCAATCGCCAACCCAGCAACTGAAAAGGCATATCCTGTTGAAAGAAAATAAACGAACTTGTAAAATCCTGTCGCCGTAATAATGGCTGCTACTGCAAACAATACGTAAAACATGTACTGCCTCCTTCTGTTGAAATATTTAAAAACAACAAAGACATTAAGGTGTTTGCTACGCGCCTATCCCATGGGGGGGG
>CAYNVA010000029.1:0-3091 GCA_964400575.1 uncultured Thermodesulfobacteriota bacterium
TACCATCCGTGTTCTCATCGAGCTCTTTTTTCCACCGGGCAAGTTGTGTGAGGGCGTCAAGAGGGGTCAAGCTGTTGGTGTCAAGCCTGCGCAGCTCATCAAGCAGCGGGTGCTTTTCATAGACCGTCTGCACGGCCGCAGCGGGGTGGGCGGACTCAACCTTCAGGGGCTTGAAAAGGGGCAGGTCGTAAAGCGAGGTGCAGCCTTTTTTCTTTTTAAGAATTTCGGTGATCGAATCCTCAGAGATTTTTTCCTCTTCAAGGCACAGCAGCACCTCTTCGGCGCGCTCGATGATCTCGCCCGGAAGCCCGGCAAGCTTGCCGACGTGAATGCCGTAGCTGCGGTCGGCCCCTCCCGGCACCACTTTGCGAAGGAACAGGATGCTGTCCTGAATTTCCTTGACCGTAACATTGAAGTTTTTAATACCCGCACGGTGATCGGCAAGCTCGGTCAGCTCATGGTAGTGGGTGGCAAAAAGGCACTTGGGCTTGAATTTTTTCTGGTTGAGATATTCGCAGACCGACCAGGCAATGCTCAGGCCGTCGAAGGTGGAGGTGCCGCGGCCGATTTCGTCGAACACAAGCAGGCTGCGGGATGTGGCATTGTGCAGAATGCTGGCCGTCTCGATCATCTCAACCATGAAGGTGCTTTCCCCGCGGGCCAGGTTGTCCGAAGCGCCGATGCGGGAGAAGACCCGGTCCACAACGCCGATGCGCGCCACGCGCGCGGGAACAAAAGAGCCCATCTGCGCCATGAGCACGATGATGCCCACCTGGCGGATATAGGTTGATTTTCCCGCCATGTTGGGGCCGGTGATGATGAGCAGCTGGTTGTCGTCGCTATTGAGCAGCACGTCATTGTCGACAAAGGACTCTCCCTCGAGCATCTGTTCGACCACGGGGTGCCGGCCGCCGGCAATATAGATCGTGTCGCTGTCGGACACCTCCGGCTTTGAGAAGTGATTGGTGAGCGCCACCGCGGCCAGTGATGCAAGCACGTCGAGCACTGCCACAGCAGAGGCCGTTCGCTGTATGTCAGCGATATGGGCAAGCACGAGCTGCCGCACCTGCTCGAACAGCTCATACTCAAGCTCATGGGCTTTTTCTTCGGCGCCCAGAATTTTTTCTTCATACTCTTTGAGCTCCGGTATGATGAAGCGCTCGGAATTTACCAGCGTCTGCTTGCGTACATACGTGATCGGCACCTGGGAGAGATTGGCATTGGTTATATCAATGTAATAGCCAAAAACCCTATTATATTTTATTTTGAGGGACTTAATGCCGGTTGCCTCAATTTCGCGGCGCTGCAGGTCGGCGATAAAGTCCTTGGCATGCGTGGAAATGCTGCGCAGCCCGTCAAGCTCCGGGCTGTAGCCGTCGCGCACGAAACCGCCGTCGCGCACGCCAAAGGGCGGCATGTCGACAAATGCGCGCTCGATAGTCTCGACAAGGCCGTTAAGCTCAAAGAGATTCTCCTGCTGGAATTTGGCTAGATCGGCATGCAGGGCGGCAAGGCTTTCTTTCAGCAGCGGCACTGCCTTAAGCGAGCTTCCTAAAGCCGTGATGTCGCGGGCCGAGGGCGTGCCGCAGTTCAGGCGCGCCAGCAGCCGCTCAAGATCCCGGACAGGCTGCATGTGCTGGCGCAACTGGTGCAGCAGGTCCCTGGCTGCGCTCAGCTCCTCAACGGCCTGGAGCCGCTCGTTTATAAGGTGCGGCGCAAGCAGGGGACGCGAAATCCACTGCGTGAGAAGCCTGCCGCCCATGGGCGTTATCGTGCGGTCAAGGATGCTGTACAAGGTGGCATGCCGGTCTCCCGAGGCGGAGCTGAGAAGCTCAAGGTTGCGCACGGTCTGCTTGTCAAGGGCCATGAAGCGTGTCTGCTGCAGCGGGATGGGAATGCGGA
Source organism: uncultured Thermodesulfobacteriota bacterium (assembly GCA_964400575.1). GTDB lineage: Bacteria > Desulfobacterota > WTBG01 > CAIYCZ01 > CAIRTM01 > CAIWCT01. The sequence continues at coordinate 1,903 of CAYNVA010000029.1, forward strand.
GATGATCCAGAGACTTGCGCAGATTGTCTTTAAGGTAATAGAGCAGGGCGCCGGCTGCTGCCGTACCGGCGGGCAGGCTCTCGATACCGAAGCTTGCAAGCGAGGAAACGCGAAACTGGTCAAGAATGCGTTTTTGCGCCTCCGCGAGGTCAAATATCCAGTCCTCGTATTGGTTGAGCACCGGATGCTGCGATTTGAGAAAAAGCCTCAGCAGGGTTTTATCGAATTTCGCCGGCATGACGCATTCTTTCGGGCTGAGCCTAATGAGCTCGTCTTCCAGTTCGTGCGCTCCTGCGAACTCGTCCACGCGAAACTCGCCCGTGCCAAGGTCAAGATAGGAAAGGCCAAAGTTTTTTTTGTTCTGGCAGACTGCAGCAATATAGTTAAACTGCCCGGCCTCGGCGGTATCATCCTCAAGATTGGTGGCAGGAGTTACCATGCGCACTATTTCGCGTTTGACAATCCCCTTGGCAAGCTTGGGGTCCTCTACCTGGTCGCAGATGGCGACCTTCAGGCCCGCGCGGGTGAGCCGGTTGATATAGCCCTGGGCCGCGTGGTAGGGAACGCCGCACATGGGAATGCGGCTGGCCTGCCCTCCGTCGCGCCCCGTGAGCGTTATGTCCAGAATTGCCGATGCGGTCTTTGCATCCTCGAAAAACATTTCATAAAAATCCCCGAGGCGGAAGAACAGGATGGTGTCACGCGCAAGGGTCTTGCGGATGGCCTGGTACTGCTGCAGCATGGGGGTCAGGGACATCTCGGGCTCCTTGATAATGCATAGTAAAAGAAGCCAGAATTCAGAATAGAAGACACAGGGGCTCCGAACTTCTATCTTCGGGCAGGCACGGGGGCCTGCCCCTACTGGCTTCTGGCTACTGGATTCTGAATTCTACCTTCTTGTACCTACTGCGTGGTATCACCCTCTTCGATGTTCACAAGCAGGATGCGGGTGCAGTGAGGGCAGAACTTGATTTTTTCGCCAAGCATGACCTCATTGTATATCTGTGCCGGAATTTACATGCTGCAGCCCATGCACTGCTCGTATGACACGACCGCCACGGCACGGCCGTTTTTAGATTTCATAAGCCGCTGGTACTCGGTATAGATGTCGGGCTCCATCTGCCCGGTGAGATCATCGCGCACCTGGCGCTGCTTGTCCACATCGTCAAGATAGGCTTTGAGTTCAACT
>CAYNVA010000030.1:0-4956 GCA_964400575.1 uncultured Thermodesulfobacteriota bacterium
CCACCGCGTTTCTCCCGATATCAAAAGATGATCTGCGCCGCCGCGGGCTGCGCGAGCTTGACGTGATTATCGTCACGGGTGATGCCTATGTCGATCACCCTGCCTATGGCGCAGCGGTTATCGGCAGGGTGCTGGAGGCCGAGGGCTTCACGGTCGGGATCATCGCGCAGCCCGGCTGGCACGACACGAAAGATTTTCTGCGCCTCGGCAGGCCGCGTCTTTTTTTCGGCATCACCTCGGGCAATGTCGATTCCATGGTTGCCAACTACACGGCCGGCAAGCGGCGGCGCAAGACTGATGACTACTCGCCGGGCGCCCGCGCGGGCTTGAGGCCCGACCGGGCCGTCACGGTCTACGCCAACCGGTTGCGCGAGGCATACCCCGGCGTGCCCCTTGTGCTTGGCGGCATTGAAGCCAGCATGCGCCGTCTTGCCCATTACGATTACTGGGACAACAAGGTGCGGCGCTCGGCGCTGGTGGACAGCCGCGCTGATATTCTCCTGTACGGCATGGCCGAGGGCCAGATCGTTGAGATTGCCCGAAGGCTTGCCAAAGGAGAGAAGGCCGGCGATCTCAACAATATCCGCGGCACCGCCGTTATCCGCAAAGAGATCGATGTGCTTAAAAATCCTGTCATTGTGCCCTCATGCGAAGAGGTGACTGCCGACGCCGTAAAATTCAACGAGGCCTTCCGCCTTATTTATAATGAGCAGAACCCCGTCACGGCGCGGCCCCTTGCGCAAAAGCACGGCGACCGGTATGTCGTCTGCTTCCCGCCGCCGCTGCCCCTGCCGCCGCCGCAGCTTGACCGGATATATGAACTGCCGTACCAGCGCCGCTGGCACCCGGTGTATGACCGTGAAAAAGTTCCCGGCCTTGAAACCGTGCGGTTTTCGCTGGTGACGCACCGGGGCTGCATCGGCCAGTGCAGTTTCTGCTCTTTGTATTTTCATCAGGGCCGCATGGTGCAGAGCAGAAGCCCGCAGTCGCTCATTGGTGAAGCGCAGCGGATGAGCAGCCTGCCCGAGTTCAAAGGCACCATTACCGATATGGGCGGGCCCACGGCAAATTTCTACGGCGCGGCCTGCAAAAAATGGCCTGTCGAGGGCTCTTGCAGCTCCAAAAGCTGCCTTGTGCCCAAGCCCTGCAAAAACCTGGAGCCCGGCCTTGACAGGAGCATGGCTCTGTACCGCGCGGTGCGCGGGCTAGCCGGGGTGAAGCATGCCTTTGTCGGCAGCGGCATTCGCTTTGATCTGCTCACCGATGCCGCCTCTGCAGCCTGGCTTGAAGAGCTGTGCCGCTATCACATCTCCGGCCGGATGAAAGTGGCGCCCGAGCATACGGTGGAGCATGTGCTGCAGCTCATGGGCAAGCCCTCTGCAACGGTCTATGAAGCATTTCTCAAGCAGTTTACGCGGGTCAACAGCAAACTGCCCCAAAAGTGTTATCTTGTGAATTACTTTATCTGCGGCCATCCCGGGACCACGCTGCGCGATGCCTTTGACTTTGCCCTGTCTCTTATCGCTAAAGGCATGCAGCCCGAGCAGGTGCAGGACTTTACGCCCCTGCCGATGACCGTATCGGGATGCATGTACTATACCGAACAGCATCCGCTCACGGGCGAGAAAGTATATGTGCCCCGGACCGAGCGAGAGCGCATGATGCAGCGGGCCCTGGTGCAGTATCGCAACCCGGCCAACAGCGAACTCATTCGGGAAGCGCTCCGGGAACTGGGCGCCGAGCATCTCGGGGCGCGGTTTTTCAGGAAACATCAATTCGAGACAACCAGGAAAGGCCGGCGCTGATGTTTGATGTTGCCATAATCGGGGCAGGGCCTGCAGGGCTGCTGGCCGCCAAGACCGCGGCACAGCGCGGGCTGAAAGTGGCGCTGGTTGAAAAGCGCGGTGATGTGTCCCAGATTACACGCGCCTGCTGCCAGCAGCTTGTCATGGATGAGGGCTATGCCGGCGATACAGTGTCGGTGGAGGATGGCGGTATATTTTTCCAGCGCGGGGGATTTGGCGTGCCCTATGCCGGGCCAACCTTCAATGTGGGCAAAAAATATTATATCTCTCCCGGCGGCCGGCGCATCTGCTTTGCCCACGCCGACGGCAGGCCGATTGCCGTGCAGTTTGACAAGGGCAGGCTTTTGCAGGGCCTGTGGGACAGCTGCGCCAGAGCAGGCGTTGAGCTTATGCCCGGTGCCACAGCATGGGACGGCTGCGATGACGGCGACAAGGTGACGGTGCAGCTGACGCGCAGGGGCAGGCGTTCAACCATTGAGGCGCAAAAGATACTTATTGCCGACGGCGTCAATTCGCGTATGGCCGAGGCCCTGGGCATGAACCGCGGCCGCAACCATTTTGTGACGACGCAGTGCGTTATCTACCTGCTGGAGGGAATTGAGAATCCTGAGCCGCAGGCCATGAAAAGCTTCATGGGCAATGTCTATCAGTCGCGGGCGCCCATCATTGTCTATCCCTATTTTAATGATCCGACCAGGGCGCGCATGTGCATTGCCCGCAACAAAACGCAGCTCACCGGTGAGGTGTACCAGTATGCTCAGGACAAGGCTGCCCTTGCGCCCTATCTGAAAAAAGCCCGCATCGTCAAAGCCACGGGCTGCGGCGTTCGGGCTTATTCCTCCATGCTCACGCCGTGGCTGGGCAATGCCCTTGCCATTGGCGATGCCGCGGCATTTGTGGAGGTGGAGACTCAGGGCGCGCTCATGTGCGGCTTTTATGCTGCGACCGCGGTGTTCATGGAGCTCAATAGCCAGTCCGGCTTCGCGCAGTATACGCAGTGGTGGCAGCACGCATTTGAGTTCAACGGTCCTGACGCGCTGCGCGTGGCACAGGGCTATGCACTGGTGCCTGCCTACAGCGATGAGGAGCTTGACTACCTTTTCGGCCTTGTGGAGGCAGAGATACTGCCCGGCAGCTACAGCCAGTACCACAGCCCAAAATACATGTGGGATGCAATTCTCAGGCACCGGCAGCAGATAGGATCGGAGCGGCCCGATCTGCTTAAAAAAATCTGTTCGAGTGTGCAGCGCACGCTCAGTGATACGCTTTAAAAGCCGCAGGGAACGGTCGCGACCCTTCCCTGCAATTCTGCGATTATGCCATAGGCTCTTCAAATGGCAGCGTATAGGAATACAAGATGGCAATTCAGATAAACACGGAAACATGCATCGGCTGCGGCTGCTGCGGTGAGGTCTGCCCTGCAGGGGCTCTGGAGCTTGAGGAAAAAGCCGTGGTGTTTGAAGACTACTGCACCGGCTGCGGCACATGCATCGAAATGTGCCCGGTGGGGGCTTTGTCGCTTCCGGCGCAATAATTTTTCAGCACCAGGTTGCTGCCGTGCCTTTTCCGGGTTATATATAGATAAAACCCGGTATGAAATCCGGGTAAGATACAACGGCGGGCAGCCGGTCCGGAAAGAAAAATATCATGCAGGCAGAACAACAATTCTCTCAAGACGGGGCACAGCTGCTACACCTGCTCGGCATAGCCCTGATTCTGGTGCTTTTTACAAGCTGCAAACCCGCTGCTCTTTCAGGGTTCCCTGATTTTATCACCAAAAACGAAGACTATTTCATAACCCGCATTGACGATGTCCCGGAAATTGACGCAGCTTCCTACGGGCTGAAAGTAAGCGGTCTGGTGAATACGCCCGGTACCTGGTCCCTTGCCGAGCTGCGCAGGCTGAAGCTGGTTTCACTTCCCGTCACCATTGAGTGCATCGGCAATCCGCCAAGAGGCGAGCTGATCGGCACCGCTGTCTGGAAGGGCTTCAAGGTCTATGATTTTCTTGTTTCACTGGGACTTGACGATCGCGCAACCGGTGTAAAATATACGGCCGCAGACGGCTATTATGCCTCGCACACCCTTGATCAATTGAAAAATGGCCCGGTGATCGGAGCTCTGTATATGAACGGCCGGTCTTTGCCGCCGGAGCAGGGCTTCCCGCTCAGAATTATAAATCCGGGGTTTTACGGGGCAAAGCAACCCGCCTGGGTGGTTGAAATTGAAGTTATTGACGGACAGCCCGAGGATTTCTGGGCAGATTGGGGATGGGATGTGAGCCCGGCCATGGCAGTTGATTCCACTATTTTTTTCCCTGAAGATAGCAGCAATGCCCAAACCGGAGTCCCCGTGCAGATCGGCGGCGCGGCCTTCGGCGGAAAAAGAATCAAGCGTGTTGAAGTGACAGCTGACGGCGGCGCGAGCTGGCAGGACGCCGCCATAGTAAAAAGCATGAATGCTGATAATGTTTGGGTTTTTTGGAAAACAGAGGTCGTTTTTGATAGCCCTGGAACCTATACCGTGAGAAGCCGCTCAACCGATAGCAGCGATATTGTGCAGCCCGAGATGGATGCTGTTTTTCAAAACGGCAGCAATGATCAGCCGGCTATCACGCTTACTGTGCAATGATGCCCGCACGGCAGGCTGAAGCCTGACAAAAAAAGCCGTTTCCGGCACGGCTGTTTTTTTTGCTGCATAACCTGCATGCGGCGCCCGGGCTGCAGGCGCCTTCGTGCACATTAAAATCCGGTCAGACCACCAAACCCTCTTTTTATATTTTCATCAACCCCTGCATGAGTATGGCCACCACAAGGGAGAGAATGGCGTAAAATTCAGGGAATGCCGCCAGCACCAGTGTTTGCCCGAACATAAAAGAAAATAAAAAGACTTCTCTTTAAAAAAAGGGGATGATAAAATAAGCCACTACTAAGGCATCAGGGTGGTTGTTTTTACCCCATACAGCATATCCTGCATCCATTCTTTTAATGACGATTTGAGAACCACTAGTAACGGGGCTTCTATGGATCAAAAGATCAAAGAGTTGACCGAGAAAATATACCAGGAAGGTATTGTAAAGGGTGAGCAGAAGGCCGGCGAGATCATACGGTCGGTAGAGGCGCGGTCCACCGAAATCATAGCCGACGCGCAG
>CAYNVA010000031.1:0-3222 GCA_964400575.1 uncultured Thermodesulfobacteriota bacterium
AAAAAATGACGCTTTTTTATTTTATTTGATTTTAAGTCCGCCTAATTCCGGTATGGCCCCGCGGGTTTAAAATAGTAACCCTTCAGGGGTTTTTTTGTGAGCAATCAGATCGGTCAGGATTTCACCATCCGCTCAGAGAACCACCCTTGAGTATGCGATAACGCCCGGGAATACGTTAATGCTGATATCAGCACCAGACGGCTGCAGCCTGGGTAACGGTAAACACAGAAAAGGAGAGTTAGTATGGGTACAAAGCTGTATGTAGGCAATATGTCCTACAAAGTAACGACTGAAGATCTGCAGAAACGCTTTTCGGAAGCCGGAGAAGTCGTTTCGGTCAATATTGTTTTTGACAAATTTACGGGCCAGTCCAAAGGTTTCGGGTTTGTTGAAATGGCAACAGAAGCGGGCGCGCAGGAAGCAATCAGGGCACTGCATAATGCTCCCCTGTACGGCCGCGGGATTGTCGTCAACGAGGCGCGTCCTCAGACTGATCGCCCCGGCGGTGACCGCAAACGCCCCGGCGGCGGTGGATTCAAGAGCCGCGGCGGTTATTAACAGTTCCCCCCCCCTGATTTATTTTTTAGATTTTTTTGTTTGAGATACAGAAACGCCGGAGCATACAGCCCCGGCGTTTTTTTGCGCCCCGGCGGCAAAAGTAATCACAATTACATTTTTATTTTACTAAAAGGAAAGATGGGAAAAGGGGTTGGGGGGATACCTACAGCGGTAAAAAAGCGGCTAAAAGGCTCACCAGCCAAGGATTTTTTGCAGAGCGCTGGAAAGCGCTTTTTTATCTTCATCAGCAAGCTGTCCGAGCTGTTTGATTACAAGGGTTTTCTCAATCGTGGTGAAGATCGGTTTTATAGCAGAGATTTTGATAAGCCCAGCCTGTCGCCACTTGTTGACGGAAATTTCACCAAAGGAAGGTGTCGGTCGTAGTTGGCTGGTAATGGCCATTAGAACAATATCCAGACGGTGGGTGTTGTAATCCGTGGAGCTTACGACAACTGCAGGCCGTTTTTTTATTGTTGTCTGGTCGGTGAAAGGAAACGGCACAAGGATTACATCACCGAAGCTATAGTTTGTCATATTCGGCATCCTCGGGGTTATCCCAGGCCTGCTGAAATGCATGCTCGGAAAGTTTTGTTGCGGCATGTGTTAGTTGGCGATCCCGGCAGTACTGTTGGAGGAAATCGATAAAATCTTCAACCTCATGAAGTTTTTCCTGGGGCAATGTTCTGATCTTGGAGATCAGGCTTTGCTCATGTCGTGTAAAAGAAGTACTGCTTGTATTGTGCTGCATGTCATTCCTCTGAGTAAATCATTATATTTTAAAGCATTATAAGTAATTATTCGGTATTAAAAGGTAATAGTCAAGTCCGAAAATGCACAAAAACCAGTCAACATGGAGCACAAAGGCAAGGGGATAGGTTGTAGGGAAATAATTGAAATGCTACCTGCATTATGCAATCCTTTGCATGGTCTCAAAATTGCACAGCCGGATGTCCGGCTCATTTTCCTGGCCGCGCATGAGCTCTCCGCGGGGATTGAGCGACAGCAGCACATGGGTGCCTTTGAGCGCCGGGTTTTCCATGCCATGGCCTGCAAGCAGGCGCTGCACGCGCTGCATGAGGCGGTCATACTCAGCCCCGGTAATGATACCGCGGCGCAGGGCATGTGCCGCATTGATGCCGGTATAGAATTCGCCATCGCGTTCCGCAAGAGATTCATCCGGCCCGTTCCAGAATCCCCAGACCGTAATATAGTCATGATCCATCTGAAGTACGGGAATGCCTTCCGGCGTCAGGATGCCGGCATGCGTGGCAAATCTGCGCTTGTCTGCAATACAGTCCGTATCGGAGGTAAGGCCCGTTTTGTAGATTGCACGCGGATAGATGGTAGCGATGCCGCACTGCGTGAGTTCGAAGGCGATGGAAAACTCCTCAAACGGGCTGTTGTAGCCATATTTTTTTATAACGGTGCTGCAGTCAGTGCCCGTGTCCGGCAGTTCCCCCACTTTTGATATTTTCCAGACGATATTTATAGTATCTTTTGTCTTGGTGTAAAAAACGTCGTCTGTCGGCGAAAGCCTGGTGCGGGCGGTCTTGCGCCAGCGTTCGGGCTGGAAATAGTCGAACAGGTCGGGATCATGCCCCGCCACCCAGAGATGGCCGTTTGTGCTTTCGGTCAGTCCATACACATAGTCCACGCCCATGATCGTCATGGGCAGCAGGTGCTGCGGCCACTTTTTCGGCACATTGTCCCGAAAGCGGTCGCGCTGCTTTACAAGGTAACTGCCGCGGCGCGAGGCCTTTACCTGCTCTTCATGCTCGGGCATGCGTTCAAGCAGCTCGAAATCAACAAGCGCATAGGGCATGCGGCTGTCGCGCCTTTGCAGGATAGAGCCGTCGGGCCGGGGCCGGACTATAAAGTGAACGGGCTTCTGATCAAGCACGCGGTAGCCCTTGAGCCGCAGGTCGTTTATGACCTGATGGGTGAATGCCGACAGATCCTGATCGGGAATGCCTGCCTGCTGGAAAGCAGCAACGGCGTTCAGCCCCCGCACCCACTTGTAGATAAGGATGTACTGCCGCAGGATGTCGATCTCCAGGCCGGGGTGCCTGGCGATTTTGCTCATGATTTTTGCCCTGGAGCGGCCGGTCTGCCATAGCTGGAGCCGCTCGGGCGGCACATAGACAGCCAGGGGCTTCTGGAGCATTATTTTCAGATCGCTCGGGCCGTAGCTGTTGGCGCGCAGCTCCTCCACCAGGGAAAATTCCTCGAAGGGGCTGTTGAACTCGGCCCGCAAAACATCCTCGATGATTTTTGTTTCCAGCGGCACGTCCTGCCCCATGCGGCACCACTTCACGACCAGGTCGAGCGATTTGCCCCCGACGGGCTTGGTTTTTACCCTGTAGACCGTGCTTGTGCCGGCCAGCTTTTCGCGGTTTGCCTTGAACCACTTGGCTGCATACCAGTTTTCCGGCTTCATGTGCCCGATGAACGGCAGGCCGTGGCGGGTCACATAGATATCGCCGCCGTCTCCGGTTTTGGCATGCACATAATCGACATTGAGAAAGCGGGTGAGAGCAATGCTGGGGTAGTGGTCGAGCCGGAGCTTTTTCAGGTCGATTGACGCGGCAATGCCGGGCCGGCCGATTTCGTTTTCCATGGACAACTCCTGTTTCTTGACTCAGGGGTGATATTGGCTTAGTATTA
>CAYNVA010000032.1:0-8962 GCA_964400575.1 uncultured Thermodesulfobacteriota bacterium
GCTCCTGAACAGGCCCTCAGGCTCCAAAACTGCCAGGTATTCTTCGATTTCGACAATACCATAACCGCCTTCGATGTGCTGGACGGTATCATCGAGCAGTTTTCGGTCAATCGCGACTGGATCGCCTATGAGGAGGCCTGGAAAAAAGGCAGAATCGGCTCGCGCCAGTGCCTGGAAGGTCAGCTGCGCTCAATCCGGGTAGAGCGCGCCCGGCTGCAGGACTACCTGAAAACCGTCAGCATCGACGCGGCATTCGGCAGGCTGCTGGCGCTGCTGCGCAGATACGGCGTGGAGCCCGTGATCGTGAGTGACAGCTTCACACAGATTATCCGATACATACTTGATCATAACGATATCAGAGGTATTACCGTGCATGCAAATACGCTACGCATGCAGGCCGACCGGCTGCTGCCGTCATTTCCGCATGCAGGAACGGAATGCAGCCGCTGCGGCCACTGCAAGACGGAAACACTTGCCAGAGCAGAATTTGCAGGGAAACCCGCCGTGTATATCGGCGATGGACTGTCAGACCTGTGCCCTGCCCGCCGCTCCAACCTGGTATTTGCCAAGCGCGGCTGCTCATTGCAGCGCCACCTGCTGGAAACAGGCGGACATTGCCAGCCTTTTGACAACCTCAGCGACATCTACAAATTTTTTACGGAGCATACTGATGGAACGGAAGCTCAGCGCCGCCAGCCTGAACGCACACGACCGGCAACTGTCTGACGAGGAACTGCTTGAGCTGGAAGCGCGCTACTGCTCATGGGGCGACACGGTTCACTACGCGAAAAAACTCGATATCTTCACTAAAGCTGCCGGTAACTGCCTGTATGACGCACAGGGCACGGAATTTTTCGACCTGCAGATGTGGTACTCAGCCGTTAACTTCGGCTACGGTAACCCGAGGTTAAACGATGCACTCAAGCGCCAGATCGACACGCTGCCCCAGCTTGCCTGCCAGTACCTGCACCGCGAAAAAATAGAGCTTGCTGCAGCCCTTGCCATGCGCATCGAGAACACCTTCGGCAGCAAGGGCCGTATTCATTTCAACGTAGGCGGCGCTGCTGCGGTGGAAGATTCAATGAAGGTGGTGCGCAACCGGACAGGCAAAAATTTTGTGTTTGCCTTCATGGGCGGCTATCACGGCAGAACGCTTGGGGCTTCGGCCATTACATCCAGCTACCGCTACCGGGAGCGGTATGGCCATTTTTCAGACCGTGCATGGTTTGTCCCCTACCCGTACTGCTTTCGCTGCCATTACGAAAAAAAGCGTGAGGATTGCGGTCTGTTCTGCCTGCGGCAGTTTGAAAAGCTTTTTGAGACCGAATACCAGTCCGTGCTGAACACCAAGACCAACACCGCCGAATATGCCGCATTTTATATCGAGGCCATCCAGGGCACGGGCGGCTACGTGATTCCGCCGAAAGATTATTTCAAAAAGCTCAAAGAGATCCTTGACCGGTATACTATCATGCTCGTTGACGACGAAATCCAAATGGGCTTCTGCCGCACGGGCAAGTTCTGCGCCATCGAGCATTTCGACGTCACGCCCGATATCATTGTTTTCGGCAAAGCCCTCACCAACGGCCTCAACCCGCTCTCAGGCATCTGGGCGCGTGAAGAGCTGATCGAGCCCAGGGTGTTCCCCCCGGGCTGCACCCATGCTACCTTTTCATCAAATTCGCTGGGCACAGCGGTAGGGCTTGAAACCATGAAGCTCATCGGAGAGTCTGATTTCGAGCACAGCGTCCCGCACAAAGGCGCTTATTTCGTGGAGCAGCTCAAAGCGCTGCAGAAAAAATATAAACAGATCGGCGATGTAGACGGCATCGGCCTGGCCCTGCGCGTTGAGATGTGCGAAGCCGACGGGTACACGCCCAGCAAAAAGCTTACCGACGCCATTGCCAATATCGGCCTTGAGGGCAAACTCACTGCGGGCGGCAAAAAACGGGGCCTTATCCTTGACGTGGGCGGCTACTGCAAAAACGTCTTCACCCTGGCCCCATCGCTCTATATTACGGAGAGCGAGATCGACCTGTCGATGCAACTTTTTGAAGAGGCTCTGCAGCTGGGCATCAAGCAGACCACGTAAATCAACTATCCCGTACCATAATTAATGCAGGGGCAGGTTTGAAACCTGCCCCTGCTGTTTTCGAAAATTCGTCAGCAAAGAATACTCCATGAGAAATAAAAAAGGCAGACTCACATTTTCAGTTCTTGCGATGATCATCATGACCGATGTGATCGAATCGTTTGCCGAGCTCTTCTGGAAAAAAGGCACGCTCGCCACGGGCATCGATGATGTCACCTTGAATAACTTTTTTGAATTCATGGGAAAGCTGCTTGGAAGCTCCGGTTTTCTGACCGGGGCGGGGCTCTACATCATAAACTTCTTTCTCTGGGTAACGGTGCTCTCCAGGGTCGATCTGAGCGTTGCTTTCCCCACGGGCAGCACGAGCTACATCATTGTGGCACTGCTTTCAGTGGTGTTTCTGGGCGAACAGATTTCTCCGTACCGCTGGAGCGGCATTGCCCTGATCATCGTGGGCATCTGGTTTATTTCCCGCTCCACCAGCCATCAGGAGGCGGGGCAATGACGCTTAAGCTACTTGTTCTTGTGCTGATAGCCGAAATCTGCAGCGCCAGCACGCACACATTTTTCAAACACGGTGTCAACGGCATCGATATAGACCATATCCGCGGCATCAAAAACTACCTGCGATTCCTCCGGCAGGTGCTGGCTTCTCCTCAAATCTGGCTGGGCCTGCTGGTGGTGAGTTGCGGCATGGGCGTGTGGCTGCTGGTGCTGGCCCAGGCCGAGCTGAGCCTGGCATTCCCGCTGGACAGCATCCAGTACATCATTATCCTGTTTTCATCCTATCTGTTCCTCGGAGAGCGCATCAACCGCGACAGAATCATCGGAACAGCCTTCATCATTGGTGGCATCGTGCTGGTGGCGCTGAAATAGCGCCTGTAGCCTCACCCGGGCAGCCCTTCCTGCCTTTCTATAGAGACTATGCCGATCCGGACTATCCTTTTGCAGTCTGTATTTTAATTCGAGCGCAGGGGCTCAAAAGTTTGAGCCCCTGCTACTAGAGCATTTAACTTTTTATTGTAGACCATTCTTTCCCTGTCATCTCGACCGCAGGGAGAGATCTTTAAAGATTTCTCATCCGCCGTCGGCGGATTCGAAATGACAAACTGGTTACAGGATTTCGTTAAATGCTCTAAACTAGATATTGTATATCAGCGCCGCAGGCCGGCCCCAAACCGCCTCCACACATCATGCGCAGCCATTTACCTTGACACTCCACCGTCCTCATTTTATATTCCCCCCATTCAAAAACGCATTCTTATCAAAAAATGCAGGTATAAAAAAACAGCGAAAACGTTTCAGGATATAGAATATCTGGAAGAAATCCCGTTTCTCTGGTATTCTTTAATTACGGCAGATGATTTTGGGTGTGGAAAAATGCCAATGTGCTTTCATTGCTGAAAGAAACGAGTTAAACTCTCGAAAGCATGTGCGGCTTCCATGCCGGATACCGGATTCTGACAGTATCCCCTAAACAGTTACTTTCTTGAGAGGAGAAAAAACATGCGCAAAATTGTAAACCTCTTTTTTAGCAGTAGTATTTTTATTCTGGTCTGTTTAATCGCAGTTTCTGCTTCTGCCGGGGATAAAGAGACTATGGGGGTGGTTGTCATTACCCATGGCGCACCGATGCCGCAGTGGAATAAAAAGGCAATTGATTTTGTTGCATCCGTGAAATGTCAGCACCCGATAGAGCCTGCCTTTTTAGATTTTGCCGGAGAGCGGACGCTGGAGAAGGCTGTCAGAAATCTTGAGACAAAAGGGGCCAATAATATTCTTATTGTACATCTCTCCCCCTCCTCGTACAGTAACCATCACGAAGAGCTGAGCTACCTGGTGGGACTGCGCAAAGACCTTGGCTTTTACACTGAACATACAGACACACCAATAAAAAGCCCGTCACGGTTTGCGGTGTCACCATGCATGGATGACCATCCGCTTGCTGTCGAGATACTCACCCAATACGCACGGGAGCTCTCCCGCGAGCCGGCAAAAGAATCTCTTATGCTGATTGGGCATGGGCCTGTTGAAGAAGTTGAAAATATCATGTGGGTCAGGCAGCTCGCGCGTATCGGAAAGCAGATCACGAAAAGCCTTCCGTTTAAAGAAGTTGCGTGCATGACGCTGCGGAGCGATTCCGCTGACCTCATTCGGGAGCAGGCACATGAGGACCTGCGGGAAACGGCCCTGAGACTGTCAGCCCAGGGCAGGGTGATTGTTGTCGTCTACTCGGTTGGCTCCAGTCTACTTCAGAGGGAAGTGCAGCATATTATGAAAGGAATACCCTCTATTGCTTTCAGCAACAAGGGAATTCTAGAACACCCGAATGCGGTAAAATGGGTAGAAGCAACCATCCAGAAAGGCATGAACCAGACACCGGTGCCGCCCATTAACAGAAAATGGACCAACATGGATCAAGAGACAGGTAAGCCCCCCGGAACTACTCGATACGGACTGTTGTAAATTTTACCTGTATACATTTTTGTTCTCCAAGTCGCCCTTTTTATATTTCGTGCAACATGCAGGTCACAGCCGAAGGGATCAGCAGCATGCAGAGAATGGGGAAAAATGTCAGGCCGCCGTGGGGCCCCCTGCTGGGGTTCGGCGCACTTTTCGTCGCTTTTTTCGTCGCGTGCAATCTCTACTACCTCAATCAGCACAGCACCATCAAAAAGGGCATCCATCAAGAGCTTGCAACTATTGCAGACCTGAAGGTGCAGCAGATTTCGCAGTGGTTCCGTGAGCACACGAGCCAGGCCCTGATTCTGGCCCGCAACATCCGTGTCGCCGATAGCGTGCAGGTGCAGCCTGCCGAGGCAGGCGCTGCGTGGGGGGAGGCCGGGGTCCTTTCGCTTATGCGCGCGGTGCGGGAGCTGCACGGCTATCAGAATATCATGCTCTTTGATGCCGGCGGTTCTCTGCGGCTTTCGGCCATGCCGGGGCAGTGGGCTCCGCCTGACTCCGCTGCATGCAAACGCGCGCTCAGCGCAGGCCTGCCGGTCATAAGCGACCTTGTGCTTGACGCACGCAACGAAATATATCTGGACATCATCGTCCCGCTGCCGCCGGGAACGGATGCCGGCAGCAGCCTGCGTCCAGGGCTGGTTGTGGCGCGCAGCAGGCCACAGGACTTCCTGTATCCGCTCATCCAGTCATGGCCCACACCAAGCTCCTCTGCCGAAACCCTGCTGGTGCGGCGGGAGGGTGACGAGATCCTCTACCTGAACAACCTGCGGCATCGCGGGGACACCGCCATGAAGCTGCGCGCTCCGATTCAGGAAAAGAGCCTGCCGGGAGCCCTGTTTTCGCGGGGCGGGAAAGAGGTTCGTGAGGGCATTGACTACCGGGGCATACCGGTGCTCTGGGCGGCACGGGAAGTCCCCGGCACACCCTGGCTCCTGGTGGCCAAGGTGGACAGTGATGAAATACTGGAGCCGCTGCGCAGACAGGCCCTTGCAGCAGGCCTTGTGCTTGGGCTGCTGACCCTGGGAGCGGTGCTGTTTGCCTTCGGGCTTTGGAACCGCAGGCAGGCCCCTGATTTGAGCACCGCGGCGCTCATGCAGGAGGCGCTTCAGCAGAGCGAAGAAAAATTCCGCAGCGTTGTCGAGCAGTCGCTGGTCGGCATTATGCTGTGTGACGCAGGCGGCCGGATTATCGTGTGGAACCGAGGGCTTGAGGGCATTACCCTGCTGCCGCGCGACGAGGCCCTCGGCAGGTTTGTGTGGGATGTCGAATACGACCTCTTGCCCGGCGAGACACGGAGCCCGGGCATGTATGAAACGTTTGCCGCCGGCATGCGCAGCGCCTTTGCGAGCAACGAAAATTTCAACACCAGGGGACCCTATGAATTTGTGATCCAGCGGCGCGACGGCATACGCATCTGCATTCAGGACATACGCTTCCCCATACAGACCGCCGGGGGGCTCATCTGGGCCGGCATGTGCTATGACATTACCGCGCGCAAGCAGACCGAGGATGCGTTGCGGGAGAGTGAAGCCCGCTTGAAGAGCTCGCAGGAACTTGCCCATCTGGGTGACTGGGAATTTGATGTTAAAACCGGCAGGACGCACTGGTCCGATGAAATGTACCGCCTGCTGGGCTATGCTCCCGGAGAAATAACGCCGTCGCTTGCCTCGTGGATCAGTTGTATGCACCCCCAGGACCAGTCCACCCCCCTGATGGATATCGCCAGCTCCAGGCAGGGTACTGTGGAAAGGGCTGAGTTCAGGGTGGTCCGCAAGGACGGATTGGTCCGCTATATGCTTTCCGAAGCCTGGCTGGTATGTGACGAGTCAGGCAGCCCGCTGGTAGCCCGGGGCATCATGCAGGACATAACCGCAAGCAGGGCATTTGAGCGGGAGCTGGAAAAGCACCGCGACCACCTTGACGAGCTTGTGAAGCAGCGCACCGCGGCGCTGGAGAATGAGGTGGCCGAGCGCAGGAGGACGGAAGCTGAACTGCGCCAGAGCGAGATCCGGTTCAAATCAATCGCTGAAAGCGCCCACGATGCCATAATGATCTGCAATGAAGATATGAAGCTGATTTACTGGAACGATGCAGCGGCCCGGGTGTTCGGCTACAGTGCCAAGGAGATGCTTGGCGAAACGCACGAAATTCTCATAATCGACAAAGAACAGGAGGAAATTGAGCATTACGTTGCCTCCTACAGGGCAACGGGAGTGACGCCCTTTGAAGACCAGCTTTTCGAAGTAGCAGCCCGCAGAAAAGACGGCACGATAGTTCAGGTCGCCATGTCAGGGGCAAGCTGGTCGGTCGGGGAGAAAACATACTACAGCGTCATTGCCCGCGATATGTCGCAGTACAAGAAAGCCGACGAGGCCCTGCGGGAGAGCGAACAGCGGTTCAGGGCTTTAGCCGAGGCCTGCCCCGACGCGATCGTCATGGCCGATGAGCGCTGGACCATCGTGTACTTTAATGCCGCGGCCGAAAGGATTTTCGGGTACACCAGGCAGGAGGTGCTCGGGCGGTCGTCTGATTGCCTGATGAGCCCCACGGGCTGGCAGAAAACGACTGGAGCCGCTGAAGAGCTGTATAAAGAAGGCCACACACATTTCACGGACGGGGGGTTTGTGGAAATAGTGGCCTACAGGAAAAGCGGGGAGGTGTTTCCCTGCGAGCTGGCGGTGTTTCACTGGTTAGCCTCCAGCATGCCGACGGGAATAATGGGAATTATCGTGCGCGACATCACGCAGCGCAAGAGGTCAGAAGAGGCCCTGCGGGAGAGCGAAGAGCGGTTCAGGGCTTTTGCCGAGACTTCCCCAGACGCGATGGTCATGTGTGATGAGAACCAGGCCATCCTGTACTGGAATGCCGGGGCCGAAAGGATCTTCGGGTACACCGGGCAGGAGATGCTCGGGCGGACACCTGATTGCCTGATGCCGCCCGCGCCCATGCAACGGCAGCGTTCAGCCATTGAAAAGCTGGATAGAGAAGGCTCAGCACGTATCCTGGACGGGGTTACGGAAACCGCAGGACTCAGGAAGAGCGGGGAAGAGTTTCCCTGCGAGCTGATGGTGTTTCACTGGGTAACCTCCGGCATGCCCAAGGGCATCGTGGGAGTTATCCTGCGCGACATCACGCAGCGCAAGAGGGCTGAAGAGGCCCTGCGGGAGAGCCAGGAAAAGCTTGCGGGCATTATATCGGCTGTTACGGCATTCATGGTCATGGTGGATGAGGATTTTCGCATTGTATGGGCAAACGAGCATGCCCTGCAGACCTTCGGCCGCGATATCCTGGGCAAGATGTGCCACGAGGCCTATCACGGGCTTGACCGGCCGTGCGAGCACTGCAATGTGCGCGGCTGCTTTGCCAGTGGCCTGCCCGCGGAGTACGAGCAGGTGATTACAGCCCCTGACGGACGGCAGCTCGACCTCTGGTGCACGACCAGCATTGCCGCGCGCCATGAAGACGGCAGTCCGAAGCACCTGGTCCATATCTCCTATGACATAACCGAGCGCAAGAAAATGCAGGCCGAGGCGCTGCGCGCGTCGCATCTGGCATCCATCGGCGAGCTTGCCGCAGGCGTGGCCCACGAGATCAACAACCCCATAAACGGCATCATCAACTGCGCCGACATCCTGAAGCACCAGTTCGAGAAAACCGGCCAGGACGCCGACGTGCCCTGCCGGATCATCCGGGAGGGCGAGCGCGTGGCCGCCATTGTGAAAAACCTGCTCACCTTCGCCCAGGAGCGCAAAAGGAAAATAGAGCCCCAGGACCTCCGCAGCATATATGCCGACGCATTCGATCTGTTCGCAAAGCAGTTCGAGAAGCATTTCATCATCACCCGGTACGACTTTCCTGAAGATATTCCCCGGGTTTTAGCCCAGCACCAGCAGATCCAGCAGGTGTTTCTGAACCTGCTCAGCAATGCGCGGTACGCGCTTAACAAAAAATATCCGGACAAGGACCCCGACAAGCTGCTGGAAGTGACGGCGCGGGCCATCAGCATCGAGGGGCAGCCGTTTGTGCGCATAGCATTCCATGACCACGGCACGGGCGCCCCGGCAGGCGAGCTTGAAAAGCTGTGCAATCCTTTTTACAGCACCAAGCCTGCCGGCGAGGGCACAGGCCTGGGGTTGAGCATCAGCTACAATATTATAAAAGACCACGGCGGCAGGCTGCAGTTTGAGACCAGCGAGGGGCACTATATGCGGGTTGTGGTTGACCTGCCGGCGGCAGAGTAGGGTTGCGGTTTTAAGGCCGAAGATGTAAGGATTAAGGTATGGCCGATACAGTTTTGATTATCGACGATGAAGAGACCCTGCGGTTCAGCTTCAAAAACTTCCTCGAGGAGGCGGGCTACGGCGTCCTCACCGCGGCAGACATCCACAGCGCGCTGGAAAT
>CAYNVA010000033.1:0-3862 GCA_964400575.1 uncultured Thermodesulfobacteriota bacterium
GATTATACCACGTGCCGTAACACATGATCAAAAGCAGCAGCATGGCAAACGATGTGCTGAACGACAGGGCAAAATAGGTGACTCCCAGCGCGCCAAATGAGCTTGCCACGAGCATGCGCGAGGGGAACATATCGTTTGAGACGCCCATGGGCAGTGTGGTCAGCAGTGTCATGAGCGAATCAATGCCCATGAGCAGCCCTATCTGCCAGCCCGAGAAACCCATGTCTTTCAGATAAACCGGAAAGAAGAACAGCGTCGTGAAAATGATCAGCCGCACGAGAAAAAAAAGATACCCCGTGAGCATGAACCGGCCATGCTCTGCCGGCGCCGTGCTGTCGCGAGCGCCCGTTGCGAACTGTATCTTCTTGTCCATTATCGATTCCCGAACCGCCATGCTGAGACACCGGGTTTTTCATGGCGCTGCCATACCCGGCGCCACCGCTTTTACAAACACGTGTAAAAGTTCGTCTTTTATAGCTCGTCCCACCTGCCTTGACAATAAAAAAACCGGCTGTTTTGCAAAGGCTCCAACAAGCAATAATTTAAGGTTTTTTAAGTCAAATAAAGACGACCGAAGGTAAACCTCTGGCAAAGAAAACCACCTTGAGGTAGTATGCATGCAGAACCTGCCCGATCAGGCAGGTTCTGTTGTACTTTTTACATCCTGACAACAGGGTAAACATGGAAAGGCGAAGGCATGAAAACATGTTTCAGACAAACCATGATGCTGGCGGTTCTGTGCGTTGCAGTCTGTTGCAGCGCACCGGCCGCCGCCCAGACAGTACAGATCAGCCGGCTGGCAGTGATGCTGCTTGCGCAGGGCATACCGTTGCCCGCCCCCGGGCGGCATGTGCTTGACTGCCGCGAGACGGAACTAACAGCTGAGGGGCAGGTCCTCAACCCCGGCGCAGGTGAGATTGTGACGCGCTGCCTGCAGCAGGCCCTTGAAAAAGAGCTGCCCGGCCGCGTGGTGCCGCAGAATGAGACGGCCGGGGCCGACGAGCTGCTTGCGTACATGAAAAAAAAAGAAACACTCAAGGCCCATGCACTCAAGCTTGGCGCACAGGTGCAGGCAAGTCATGTGCTTGTGGGCACGGTGCAGCGGTACCGGCAGCTCAAAGGTACGGCCTACGGCGCCGACAAGCCCGCATCAGTTGCTTTCTCAGTGTATCTGCTTGATGTCGCAGCCGGACAGATTGTTTGGAGCGGAGCATTTGATAAAACCCAGCAGTCGCTTTCGGAAAATCTGCTTGATGCGCCTGCATTTTTTAAGCAGGGGGCCAAATGGGTCACTGCGGAAGAGCTGACGCGAGCCGGGGCAGAGACTGTGGCAGAGAAGCTGAAACGCGCCACAATCGGCGCAGGCGGGAAATAAGGGCTGCCGGGCCAGAGCGTTTTTCTAAATGATGTAATCGCATTGTCATTTCAATCCGCCACGGCTGAGAGAAATTTTTAAAGATCTCTCCCTTCGGTCGAGATGACAGAAAAAAAGAGTTCTACAGTAAAAAGCAAAATGCTCTAATCAGCAGAGCAGTACAGAGATTGCGCGAAGGCTACCATCCTGTCTGCAGAAATTTGTCTATCGAGTCTGCGGCAAGGCGGCCCGCGCCCATGGCAAGAATAACCGTGGCGGCGCCGGTGACGATGTCGCCCCCGGCCCACACCTTCGGCTTCAAGGTTTTGCCTGTTTCAGGATCAGCTATAATATAGCCCCACTTATTGGTCTTGAGGCCCGGCGTGGTGCTGGTGATGAGCGGGTTGGCATTTGCGCCCACTGCGATGACCACCATATCCGTATCGATTATAAAGTTTGAATCCTTGACCGGAACGGGGCGCCTGCGGCCTGAATCATCAGCCTCACCAAGCTCCATGCGCAGGCATTCAATGGCCTTCACCCTGCCTTTTTCATCGCCCATGAAACGCACGGGCGCGGTCAGCAGATGCAGTTCAAGGCCTTCCTCTTCCCCGTGATGGATTTCTTCGGCCCGCGCCGGCATCTCCTCGCGCGAGCGGCGGTAGACGATGCGTACCGTGTCTGCCCCGAGGCGCATGGCCGTGCGTGCCGCGTCCATGGCCACATTGCCCGCTCCCAGAACGACTACGTTTTTGCCGCGCACGATGGGCGTGTCGTACTGCGGGAACAGATAGGCTTTCATCAGGTTTGAGCGGGTCAGGTACTCGTTTGCCGAGTAGATGCCCAGGAGGTTTTCGCCGGGCACATTGAGAAAACTCGGCAGCCCCGCGCCCACGGCGAGAAATACCGCGTCGTGCAGCTCAAGCAGTTCATCAACGGTTTCGGTTCTGCCGATGACGGCGTTCAGCTCGAATTTCACTCCCAGTTTGGCAAGGCCATCGACTTCGGCCTGCACAATGGATTTCGGCAGGCGGAATTCGGGGATGCCGTACACAAGCACGCCGCCAGCCTTGTGAAAAGCCTCATATACCGTCACGTCATGGCCCTTGAGAATCAGGTCGCCGGCAACGGTAAGCCCCGCCGGCCCGGCTCCTACAACTCCCACGCTTTTGCCGGTTTTTGGTGGCAGCTGGGGCAGTGTCGATGTGCCCTGGCTGCGGTCCCAGTCAGCGGCAAAGCGCTCGAGGCGCCCGACAGCCACGGCCTCGCCGGTTTTGGCAAGGACGCAGCGCTCCTCGCACTGGCTTTCCTGCGGGCAGACGCGGCCGCACACAGCCGGCAGCGCGGTTTTTTCTTTGAGTTTTGCAATGGCGCCGGCAAAATCACCGTCGCGCAGGGGGCGGATAAAGCCGGGTATGTCGATTCCCACAGGGCAGCCCGCGATGCAGGCCGGATTTTTGCACTGTATGCAGCGGCTTGCTTCAAGCATGGCTGTGTCGGCAGTATAGCCAAGGGGCACTTCTTCAAAATTGCGGCGCCGCTTTTCAGGGGCCTGTTCGGGCATGGGCTGACGGGGAACTTTTTTCTTGTCTGTCATGGCAGCTTCTCACCTCTCCTGTCCAAGTTTACAGCTGTGGCTGTGTTCATCCATGGCCCGGGCTTCTTCTTCTTTGTAGGCTGCAAGGCGCTGCATGAGCCCGTCGAAGTCGACCTGATGGCCGTCGAACTCGGGGCCATCGACGCAGGTGAACTGGTTTTTGCCGCCGACCGAGACGCGGCAGCCGCCGCACATGCCCGTACCGTCGATCATGATGGAGTTGAGGCTTACCAGCGTTTGAATGCCGTGCGGTTTTGTCATGTTTGCCAGGGCCTTCATCATGGGCACGGGACCAGCTGCCACGACCGTTGAGATCTTCTGTCCGCTCTCAATAAACTCTTTGAGAATATCTGACACAAAGCCATGATGGCCGTAGGAGCCGTCGTCGGTACAGACCTTGAGCTGGCTTGAAGCGGCTGTCATTTTGTCTTCCATGATGAGCAGGTCTTTGGTGCGGGCGCCTATAATGGCAATGACCTGGTTGCCCGCATTTTTAAAGCCCTTGGTAATGGGGTGCACAACTGCAGTGCCTGTCCCGCCGCCGATACAAATGACAAGGCCCTCCTGCTTTTCTATATGGGTTGGCTGCCCGAGGGGGCCGAGCACGTCAAGAAACGACTGGCCGATCTGCAGGGTTTTGAAAAGCGCAGTAGACCTGCCCACCACCTGGTAGATGATGGTTATAGTGCCCTGTGCGGGATCAGTAGCTGCCATGGTGAGCGGTATGCGCTCGCCGGTTTCATTTGCCCGCAGTATGACGAACTGGCCGGGCCGGGCTTTGGCCGCAATTTTTGGTGCGCGGATTACATTCATGACCACGGTGCCCTGTGCCATTTCGGAGCGTTCAAGAATTTCAAACATGCCTTCCTCCGTCTCTTAAGCGTTTTGTACAGCTCTACCGAGTAAACGGC
>CAYNVA010000034.1:0-4733 GCA_964400575.1 uncultured Thermodesulfobacteriota bacterium
TGCCCGGCAGGCGCTGAATTTCCAGATCACGCTTTTAATAGCGATGCTGGTCAGTGCTCTGCTGGCGTTTGTGCTGATCGGCATTCTTATGCTGATAGGCATTGGCATCTTTGCCCTGGTGGTGACGATACGCGCAATAATCGAATCCGGTCGGGGCAACTACTACACATACCCCTGCAGCATAAAATTTATACGGTAACCGGCGAGGGTACTGCTACCAAGGGCATTTTTGCGAAACCAGCCCCCGCGATGATCCTGGAGCCGGGCTCCAGAGCCTTCTAAAAAAACTCGACTCACGCCTGCGGGAATACACTAAATTGTAGTGGTCCGTACTTACTCCTGCATTCGCAGAATTTAGGTTTAACTTAATCGGACACAGAAAAGACTACTTCTGATAATGTTAAATAATTACGGAATGGTCCTCAGTCCACATTAAAAGCCGCAATGTGGAATTTTAGGCGGGTAAGCACGGGCACAAGATATGGGGGGATCTATCGCTTTCTGGAATAAAATTGGACTTTGTTCAGGGTAGCAGTTATACATAAAATGGAAATTTTTGATTTGCCATGCGCGGACAATTATGACAGCTGATGAGTTTCGTTTTGGCTCTTTAACCATACGGAGACAATGCCATGTCAGAGGAATATAGCTTCCCGCCATTCGGCCGGGAAATGAACAAGGTAATCGAAAAGTTCGGCGGCCGGCGCATGGAGACCTACGACGGCGAGGACATAACCCCGCTGTGGAATCTGCAGGGTGGAGGGCTTGTTGCAAGCTATAAATATCTGTACGCCGCTCCCCGGCTTGAAAAAATTGTTATTACCGAGTCGTCCTTCCGCGACCGGCTCATGTCCTATGCCCTCAACATCCTGCCCGACAACCGCCATGCGCTGCCCATATATATCTGCTTCTGGGCCGAAAGCGCCAAGGGCAGCTATTTCATCCTGGACTTGTGCCCTACCGCCGACTGTATCTGCGACATCCCCTATTTGGAGCGCTATCTTGACCCGCTGGAAAGCTCCTACAGCCGTGGCATCGAGCACTACCATGAGATATCCACCCGCGACCCCAGCTGGTTTCGTGCCATGAAATCCCCCTATTTCATTAATGCCGATATTGCCCCAAGCACCCAGCAGTCTCAGGAGATACTGCTGGGTCTGGCTGTCGAGTATCTTTCGATATATCACCAGCTGTGGGAAAAGGATGAACCAAGGGATGAGGCCTATATGTGCCGCCTTAACGAGCGCAAGGAGGCCGTCCGGCTGAACTTTCGTGAAAAGGATCCAGGCGGCTACATGATGGAGAAAGCCGTGGGCAAGAAGCTGGCTGAGCTCAGTATCAAGGCCCTTTTTTAACTATACTTTTTTAAACCGCTCACACCACATAAGGAGACATCCATGCCAGGCATGACGTTCCCCTTAAACACTGAACCATTTCAAAGTCAGTGATTGCAGTACAAACAAAAGCGGGGCCATAGACGGCTCCGCTTTTCTATATATTGTGGTTTGGGTAAATCTGAAAAATTCCATACTACGTGATAACGTTGTTCGCTGTAATATGGCTCGATTTATTGCATCTTACGCTTGGTGATCTGAAAAAGGGAACAACAGCGCCCTTTACTGCAGCCTTGCACCAGGCACAGCTTCCCCTTAAAGCCATGCACGAATACAGCCATCCCTTCTACTGGGCACCGTTTGTCATGATCGGTGATTGGAGGTAAGTATGAGTAATGAGGCTTTATTGTCTTCAGAACCACCGCCATGTGGGTGGCTTGTTGACTTCGATGGCTCAGTTAAGGCAAGTACAGCAACTTTTCACTGCGCCACACTCTGACAATTTTTACCTTGTTTTCTTCAAGACGATACACGATGCGAAATGGTGGATGGATAACTTCGCGCAGATTGGGGTTTGCGAATTCAGGAACGATACGTCCGCTTTCGGGAAAATGCGCCAGCCTTTCTACACTGGATATGATTTCACGTATCACGCGCTCTCCCACAGAAGCAACATTCTGCTCGGCGTACCATGCCCGTATCGCTTCAATATCTCTGACCGCGGATTCGGCAAATGTAATCGGACGTTTCTTCGGCATGGGCGTCAGCTCAAGCCAAGATGTTTCTTGACAGCATCAAGACTGATTTCCCGCCCTTCCTCCAGGTCCATCAAACCCTGAACGACGCTTCTCAGGAATTCACGCTCTTCTGAGACAGCCTCATAGTCTTTCAAGGATTGAACGACAGCAACACCCCTGCCTCTGCTCGTTAAAAGAACCGGCCGGTGATTTTTATCGACCTGGCTGACAATTCTGCCTGGATTAACCTTCATGTCGGTAAGGGGAACTATGTCTTCGGAATATTTCACATGTGGCTGCATGGCACCTCCATTGTGGTTTTTAATAGTACTAAAAATAGCACCACTTAAATGGACCGTCAAGCAGGGAAAATAGAATTAATTGAAAACAGCGGGGTGTTATGGACAAATTACACAAACTCCAAGAACAATTGCGCCAGGCGCAGCTTGACCTCAAAGCCATGCCCCAGTACAGCCATCCCTTCTACTGGGCGCCGTTTGTCATGATCGGGGATTGGAGATGAATCGATTTTGGATTATTGAATGCGGATTTTTTTCATTACTTGGCGTAGGGGATGGGGGTCTTCAATTGTCAATTATATTCCCGAACGGAGAAACATTCAAAATCACAACTCAATTGAAGTTTTTATGATCTCACTTAAAATACTTGCTGGTTCATGGTGCTTGTATTCGTTAAGCAGCACACAGAAAGGTTCGATATCAACATCAATAGAGCGGGCCTGGCGCAAAAGATTTGCCGTTACAACTATCTTGTCGGCATTATCGGGGAGATCGACAACAACGGCTACATCTATATCGCTATCTGCCC
Source organism: uncultured Thermodesulfobacteriota bacterium (assembly GCA_964400575.1). GTDB lineage: Bacteria > Desulfobacterota > WTBG01 > CAIYCZ01 > CAIRTM01 > CAIWCT01. The sequence goes on from CAYNVA010000034.1 coordinate 2,900, forward strand.
GTGCGCAACCCTTTGCATACGACCCGTACAAAAGCATTTTCCGCACTGGGTACAAAGTGCGTATTTTTTTATAGAATTCGCCAAGCTCTAATTTGACGATGTTCAAATCTTTTGACTGAGCCATGCAAAAAGTTCTCCTGTTTCACGATACAGTGAAGACGCTTTTTCCTTCGTAAGGGAAGCAGACAGGTGCTGCAGTTCTTCCGTGTAGCGCGACTGTATGTAATATGAGCACAACTGCTCAATGAAACCAAGCTGCTCGTCAGAAAGTTCTGTCATTAGTCCGACTTCCTCACAAAGCTTGAGCAAATTATGCGTATACGGGGGCGTGCAGTTGTTTTTTTTGACGAAACGGGCTTTCAAAAGCTTTTCAATAGCCTGCTGGCAAGTAAAAGCAACATAGAGATACCTGCCGCTTGCAAGCATTGCCGAAGCAGTTTCCAGATCATACCGGGCAAGATCAAGCCAGTTATTAATTGTTTTTTCGTTCACTATAGGCTCTGTTATTTTAGCAGACTGGAATAAATGCGGTTTGCCAGCATTTGTTAAAGTATTGACTAATATTTTTTATTACAAAAGCAAATTTAATACAATCATTTTTCTTGTTTTACTGAAACCTTAATCGTACAAACTCCGGAAAATAACAAGGGCGGGTTGTGGTCAAATTGTACAAAAAAAAGGGTCTTTATTGCTTATGGAGAAATAAGGCTGACACCTATAGATTGAGAGCCTCAGAGTCCAATTGATGATGGCGTGCAAGACAGACCTTTGATATAAAAAACAAACCACGGCACCGACCAAGCTACCGACCAAGTCTGGTCTAATCGGTTTTTGCCGCCAGCCTCGCTCCATTAAGGAGTTGATGACCTTAACCTTAAAAGGGGACAGCAGGTTGCTTTTTTGACTCTAGCAAAATATGCACATACATGTTAATAAGATTTATCAAGAGAAAAAATTTGCTGGAAGCGGATGAGTCCTGGTGGGCTCCGCGGTCTTCAAAACCGTTGCGGGGCGTGCGAGCGTCCTGGGTGGGTTCGATTCCCATACGTTTCCGCCATTTTTCAATATGTGCCGGTATGGCATGCAATGTCCTGAAAACATTGTTGGGTTTCTCCAGCGCGGCGGATCAACTTAACTACGGGCTGCGGTTTTTTTTAATACGTAGGGTGCGCTGCGCGCACCGGAATAAAATGGTGCGCGCAGCGCACCCTACTGCGCAAAACAAATGCTTGCAAAGAAGTGTGTGCATAAGGACGAACCCAACAAATCCATGGTTCAGGGTTTTTGTTCAGCCACTACTTCGTGCATAATCGATAACCTGCAGGAATTTCAGACATAGTTTATTATGCCCATGCCAAAAACAAAAAAAACCCCCAATGCACTGCTGCGCCTTTTGCCAAGCATTAATAAGCTGCTTGAGAGAGCAGAGCTTCAGCAATTTGCCCAAGCCCACGGCAGCGCTTTTGCCAAGCAGGTCGCCCAGCGCGTTGTGGCCGATGTTCGGCATATGATCATTCAGGGAAAACAGCAAGATATAGCAGCACTTGTTGACAGGCAGCTGTCCATCAGCATGGCACAGGCACATAAATACATGCTGCAGCCTGTCATCAATGCAACCGGTATACTCCTGCATACAAATTTCGGACGAGCGCCGTGGGACTCAGCGCTTCTTGAGCAGGTGCTGAAGACGGTGACCGGTTACACCAATATTGAGTATGATTTAAACACGGCAAGCCGCGGCATGCGCGGCCTCTATGTCCGGGAAGCCCTTGCCCGGCTTGCGCAGGCTGAAGACGCGCTTGTGGTCAATAACAATGCCGCGGCAATGCTGCTC
>CAYNVA010000035.1:0-2056 GCA_964400575.1 uncultured Thermodesulfobacteriota bacterium
ATGATTTCATTGACGCTGAAGCAGGACAGAATCTCGGCCACGAGCCCGGCGCCCGAGCCTGTAACGGCAATGCCAGCAATCTGCTCCGGCGGCACCTGCCCGAGCAGCTCTTCCAGTACGGCAAGGGCTGTTTCCACGGGCCGGCCATGCATGCGGCAATAGCGCGTCTGCGCAATCTGCTTATCGCCCGGCATGAGTACCGCCTTGAGGCTCACCGACCCTATATCAAGACCGATATACACTGTTAGACCTTTCAATTACTCTGATTCTGAGTGGGGCAGCACATGAGTATAGGCAAATGGCCCTGCGGAGTCAAAGATAAATACTGTCTTTGGATGCCAAAAAAATTAAAATAGTTTATAATAAAAATATAACTGTTTACAGCAGAACCATTAACCGGCAGGGAGGTGCAACTCTATGAGAAGATATCTGTTCCCTTGTATGCTGCTTGTGCTGGCGACAGCCTGTGCTGAAAGCCGCTCGGGCAATGTCTACACGCGCGACCAGGCCCGCACGGCCATGAATGTTTCCTATGGCCGGGTCATTCAGGTAAACCAGGTGCAGATTGAAGGCACAAAAAGCGTCGTCGGCCCGCTGGCCGGAGGGGCGGCCGGTGCCGCAGTCGGGAGCACCATCGGCGGCGGTACGGGCAAAACAGTGGCCGTGGTTCTCGGCGGGCTTGCCGGAGCCGCAGGCGGGGCTGTTGCTGAAGAGCAGCTCACAAAAAAGAACGCTCTTGAGATCACCGTGCAGATGAACAATGGCGACAGGACCGTCATTGTCCAGGAAGCCGATGATCCTTTTTATGTCGGCGAGGCAGTCCGCATCATTAAAGGCCCCGACGGATCGGCACGCGTGCGGCATTAATTATGTATGCCTGCCGGCCAAAATCTATGAGGCATAAAAAGCAGAGGTCGGAATCCATAGTCCGCATATGCGGAAAGAAGTACGGAGTCATGAGTTTGTAGTTCGGAGTAAAATGATTCAAAGTTCAAGGTCAAAGGGGCGTAGGGCATCCGCCCCATAAAAACGTAGGGGCAGACCTGCGTGTCTGCCCAAAGACTGAAGTTTGGAATACAATGATTCAAGATTTTTAATGTAGGGGCGGGCTTTATGCCCACCCTCGGGAGGGGATAAAGCCTCCCCTACGGTTGGAGAAATATTCAATTCATGACTTCTTAGTTTGTATCGCGTATAAAAAAAGCGCGGATAAGCAGCTTCGGCTCATCCGCGCTTTTTTGTTTTCGCTTACGGGATCAACCCTGTCCCTGGATCGGGATAATCTTCATGGTGACGCGCCGGTTCATCTGGCGGCCGCCTTCGCTGTCATTGCCTGCTATGGGCAGGCCCTCGCCCATGCCTATCGTCTCAAGCCGAGACGAGTCGACATTTTTTGCAACAAGCGCATTCCTGACCGCCTCAGCCCTGCGTTGAGACAGCTGCTGGTTGAAATTTTCATCGCCCTGGCTGTCCGTATGGCCCTCGATGCGGATGCGGCACTGCGGGTATTTATTCAAAACCTGGCAGACGCGGTCAAGCTCGCTGTAGGCACCCGGCTTCAGCACTGATGAGTTGGTGTCAAACATCATGTCGGCCTTGAATGTAAGTTCAAGTATATCCTGGTCGCGCCTGATACTGGCCGATTCTACCTGTCCGACTGCCTCCCGCATCTCCCGCTCCTGATTGTCCATATATCGGCCGATGGCGCCACCGGCCAAACCGCCCACCACAAGACCGGCGCCGGCGCCGATCAAAGCGCCTTTTTTGCCGCCTATGGCAGCGCCCAGGCCTGCGCCTGCCAGCGTGCCGACAGCTGCGCCTATGCCTGCGCCCTTCTGTGTTTTTGTGGCATTGGCGCATCCTGAAGCAAGAAAGGCAACTACGATAAGTCCTGCGATCATTTTTTTCATGTGACACTCTCCTTTTGTAATAGATTGATTCTTTTCAGCTTATTCGGCTAACCGTTTTTTGTTCTGTGTACTTAAAACCTGTATATTAAAAAATATATAGCACCCTGCTTCTGCTAAGGCAAGGTTTCTGTAGCTGTAATTGTTGC
>CAYNVA010000036.1:0-2962 GCA_964400575.1 uncultured Thermodesulfobacteriota bacterium
GGCCATGATTCTGAAAATTCATCAGTCAAATTTTTACCAGCTTGGTTTCGTACAGCAGCCCACGCTTACCGAACTGGCGACATTAAAAAACGACAAGGTGCTGCTGGTGCATGATCTCGGAAGCGGGAATTTGATGGATGACGGTTTTGAGTTTGTCGATGCCGAACCGCATGCCGCACAATCCCTGCGCAGTGGAGCTGATCTGATATGCTTTTCAGGTGACAAGCTGCTCGGCGCATGTCAGGCCGGTATAATCGCCGGATCGCACGCCACCATACAGCCCCTGGAGAGGCATCCTCTTATGCGGGCTCTGCGGCCTGACAAATTGCACTACGCGTTGCTGCAGGCGGTTCTGAGGCTCTATGAGCTCAAACAGTTCGACAGGATTCCGTATGTCAAACTGGCAACTCAGAGCCGAGCCATTTTAAAAAAACGCATCGAAGCGGTTCTTAATAAAGCGGCCATGCCCAATGGCGTATGCCGCATCATTGAAACCAGCGGCCAGATGGGCGGGGGCTCGTTGCCCGGCCACAGCATACCGAGCCTTGGGCTGGCTTTCGATGTGAAGGAGCCGAATGCCGTGGCAGCCTGGTTTGAGCAGAGAGAGATGCCCATGATCGGCTTTGTTGCCGACGATCACTTTGTCCTTGATTTTCTTACTATTGCCAGTGATGAAGATCCGCTCATACTGCAGGCTTTAAAGGATTGGCAGCATACAAGAATGCCCGCATGATTGCAGCCTGAGCGCTCCAGCAGGCTGTTGAAAAACGCCCATCTGCTGCGTTGCGCTCATCATACTTCACTGCGGCGTACGAAAAAGTACGCCTCATTTCGCATGATTTCGCGCGCCTTGCATCCGAGCATTTTTGAACAGCCTGTATGTTTTGATTTTTTCAACATCCTGCGAGGTATGGAAACTCCAGGGGGCAGCTTAAAACCATAAAAAAATGCGGACAGCGCTATCGCGAGTCCGCATTTTTATTGAAAGGGTATTTTACAGTGCCCTGCCGAGCATGCTGTTGAGCCGGCGCACGAAATCAACGGGCTTTTTGACCGGTGCGCCTTCGATGATCAGGGCCTGCTCAAAGAGCAGCCGCGTGGCGTCTTCAAACAGGCGGTCATCCTGCACGGATTCAAGCTTTTTGATAATTTCATGCGTGGGGTTGATCTCCAGGATCGGCTTTATCTCAGGCCCGTCCTGGCCCATGGCTTTCAGAAGGCCCTGCATCTGCACGGTGGGGTCCTTTTCGTCCACCACGATGCAGCAGGGCGAATCGCTCAGCCGCGCGCTGGCCTTCACGTCTTTTACCTCGTCACCAAGCACGTTTTTCATGCGCTTGATGACGGGATCTGCCTGCTTCTCTTCTTCCTTATCCTGTTCGGTTTTCAGCTCCTCTGCGGCATCGCTGCGGTTGATGGACTTGAACTCGATTTCCTTGTAGCGCCCCACCGAGGGCATGACCAGCTCGTCCAGAGGGTCATCCATGATGAGCACCTCGATATTATTTTTCTTGTACATTTCCAGCAGGGGAGAATGCCTGAGAGTTTCCTCATTCTCGCCGGTGATATAGTAAATCGCCTTCTGGTCAGCCTGCATCCGGTCCTTGTACTGCGCGAGACTTGCAAACCCCTCGGCGGCCCCGGTCGATTTGAAGCGCACGAGTTCCAGCAGCGCCTCACGGTTTTCATAGTCCTGATACAGCCCTTCCTTGAGCAGGCGGCCGAATTCCTTATAAAACGCCTCATATTTTTCTATGTCGCCGGCAAGAGTTGTGAATTCGTCGAGCAGCTTTTTCACGGAAGATGATTTGATTTTTGCCAGCACCCGGTTCTGCTGCAGAATTTCCCGGCTCACGTTCAGGGGCAGGTCTTCGGAATCAATGACGCCGCGCACAAAGCGCAGATAGCGGGGCAGCAGGTCCTTGTCGTCATCGGTGATGAATACGCGCTTTACGTACAGCTTTACGCCCGGCTTGAAGTCGGAATAGTACAGGTTGAGGGGCGCCTTCTTCGGCACATAAAAAAGCGTGGCATACTCCATGGTGCCTTCGGCTTTCGTGTGCACCCACAGCAGCGGATCCTCGATGTCATGACCGGTGGTTTTGTAGAAATCTTTGTAGTCCTCATCCTTCAGGTTTTTTTTCGCGCACTTCCACAGGGCCGATGCCTCGTTTATTTTTTCGACCTTCTGCTCTTTTATTTCCTTGCGGTCCTTGTCCTTGCCTTCATAGCGCACATCCTCAAAGTGCAGGTGGATCGGGAAGGGGATATGATTTGAATACTTTTTAATGATCGACTCGATCTGCCAGCGGTTGGCGTACTCGCTGCCGTTGTCGTTGAGATGCAGGGTCACGGTGGTGCCGGTTGTGTCGCGCTGAGTCTCGGAGATTTCATATTCCCCCTTGCCGTCGCTTGACCACTGCCATGCCTTTTCCTCCCCGGCCTTGCGCGCAATGACATCGACCTTGTCGGCCACCATGAAGCATGAGTAGAATCCCACGCCGAACTGGCCGATGAGATTGGAGTCCTTTTTGGCATCGCCCGTCATCTGCGCCACGAAATTACGGGTGCCTGACTTGGCAATGGTGCCGAGCTGCTCGACCAGGTCGGCCTCGTTCATGCCGATGCCGGTGTCGGAAATGGTCAGGGTTTTCTTGTCCTTCTCGTCGAAGCTGATGTCGATGCGCGGCTCGAACTTGAGCCCCTTGTAGGCCTCGTCGACCAGGCTCAGGTACTTGAGCTTGTCCAGGGCGTCGGATGAGTTGGAGACGAGCTCGCGCAGGAAGATATCCTTGTGCGAGTACAGGGAATGTACGATCAGGTGCAGGAGCTGCGAGACTTCGGTCTGGAACTGATGCGTGGGCATGATTGGTCTCTCCGTGTCGTGTTTAGCAGAAATATAACGAAAGAGACGGCCGGCGGCAATGGGCCGGCCGCGATGGCGCTCTCTTTGAGACCATGG
>CAYNVA010000037.1:0-2295 GCA_964400575.1 uncultured Thermodesulfobacteriota bacterium
GAAAGCCTGCAAGCGCTCCCGCAGCCCCAGATAGTCAGGAGAATTCCATATCCTGTCCAAAGGCTGATCGTTGATAGTGCCCATCACGCAGCAGCGCGATATGCGGCGGCGGTCGCCAAAATGGCTTGTATGCGTGTGCAGGAGCGGCAGGCAGGGACTCACGGAGCCGTTCCAGGCGATGGCGGTCGAGCCGCTCTCAATGAAAGGGCAGCGGTTCGGGGCAAGCCCTGAGTCGACAGGATCAGGGGCGCGAAAGGCGCGCATAATTCGAAAGATGGGCTGAATGGTTGCCGCACTGAAATCAATCCGGGTGAGCTGCACATGCGGTGCAAGCGGCGATGGCTCTGCCGGGACCGGGATGCTCATCGTATCGTTGTAGAGCATTTCATCGAGCAGCTCCGGCGTGTAGGGAATGACATTGGTGACGAGAAAGCGGTCTGCTTCAAGCCGGTGGCCGATCTGTATAACATCAGGCAGCTCGGCGATGTTTCTGCGCATGGCAACAAAAACGATGCCGATGCGGGGCAGGCCGCCCGCGCGCAGGTCCCGCAGCCGGGCCGCGTTTTCAAGAACCTGCGGCAGGGCAGCTCCCAGGCGAACATCGTTATAGCTTTCCGAATGCGCGCCGTCGATTGACAGCCAGAGCACGTCAAGCCCGATGTCAATAAGCTCGCGGCAAACCTGCTGATCAAGCAGCATGCCGTTGGTTATCAGCTCAAGCTGCGAGGCATGCCGGCGCGCCTGCCGGACCATCTTCAGAATATTCGGGTGCGCCAGCGGTTCGCCAAGGCCGCCGAAGAAGACAGCGGGCTTGGGCTTTAATTTCCGCAGACCGGCCATGATTTTTTTGAAAGTCGTTTGAGACATATCGCCCTGCGCCTCGTCCCAGGTGTTGCGCACGCAGGTGCGGCAGGAGAGATTGCACCGGCTGGTGGGTTCGATATAGACTTTGGCCAGCTGCGTTGCAGGGCGGCGCAGGTGCATGCCATCCTTCAGCTCCGCAATAGGGACCTTGCTGCCCGGGGCAAGTCCCAGCCGTGCGGTAAGCTCTTTCGGAAGCACAATTCTTCCGCCTGCATCGACGTATGCCTGTATAGGCTGTTTTTTTTTCATCCCGGCACTGATTTTTGTCTTGCGGCTGTTTTATCGATTGCAGCCCCGTTCATTCTGAAGCTGCGGTTTAGAGTCTGTAATTATTTAACTATCACAATACGCTCCCCGGTATACACTGAAAACCTAGAGCGTCTGTCGCGCTAGAAGATGTTCCAGGTACCGGGACTTCATCTGGCGGCTTGCCATGATTTGTTTTACCGGCGGCAGTTTTAAAATAACGCCCAGTATGGCAGCCATGGCCCGGTGATTGAGATGCGCCTGATTATCAAAAACCAAATGCTGGAGTGTGCCCCGCTCTATTGCCATAACAACGATGCGGTGCGCGGAGTTGATCGGAGTAATAACCCGTTCTGAGCGCCCGATTAATTCTATGCAGTGCGCGGGACAATTTCGCACGCAGACGCCGCAGCCAAGGCAGATATCAGGGTTCAGGCGGGCTTTTTTCTTTTTTGCTGCCGCGGGCCCATCAGCCGGCACCAGCTCAAGAGCATGTACCGGGCAGACGGCAACGCATGTGCCGCAGCCGATGCATGCATCTTGCCCAAGGCACGGAATAAAATTTGTGGTATGCACGGGGTGCAGCGAGGCAAACCGCTTTACTGCCAGCAGGGCTTCACAGCAGCAGCCGCAGCAGTTGCAGATGAACCCGACCCTCTGGCGAACATTTTCTCCGAACTGAACCAGATTATTCCCGCAGGCCTGCTGTAAAAGATCGAGGCATTCCGCTTTATCGACCCCGCGGACAATGCCGTGTTTAATAAGGGAATAGGCCGCACTGTTAAATGACATGCAGATATTCTGCGGGGCTGCGCAGGCCGTGCCGAGGTGCTGCATTTTATGCCGGCAGTAACAGATGCCGATGCCGATATGACTGGCTGAGTTTATAATTTGGGTCGACCGCTCATAATCAAGCACCTGCACGGCACCTTCTGCCGGAAGTGCGGGCTCCTGCACAAATATCCTGCCCAATTGCGTTTCACCGGTAGTAAAGAGGTTCTTTATGAAATTCTCCTCCACATTCAAGTACTGGTGCAGAAGCTCAGAAAGCTTTTTCTGATCGATGTCGGTGCGGATGCGCATGAGTGAAAATTCGATAAAGCCCGCCATGGGCGGCGGCAGCACGTACAGCGGCTCGCCCTCGTTTTCAAAGTCAACAAGCAAACCCCGGTCTGCCAGATCATC
>CAYNVA010000038.1:0-2271 GCA_964400575.1 uncultured Thermodesulfobacteriota bacterium
GGCAGGCCCTGCCTGTACCTTGCAGACATGGACAAGGTGGCGCTGAAGCGCCCCGGCACGGGCCGCACGCGCATCGACAACCTGCGCATGCTTGACGCCGTGCTCTGGGGCCGGGCGCCTTCACGGGCGCAGCTGCTGTTCATGCGGATGTATCTGCGCAGGCTGGCCGATTGGTGCGAAACAGTGCTGCGCGCGTGCAGGCGATTGGCCGATATGCCTGGAGAGCTGCGGTTTTTTTCCGGTCGCTGCGGGAAAGATGCAGACATGCGCAAGCTGGCGCTGCGGGATTTGCGGGGATACATGAAACGCGGTGAACACGAGGCGGCGCTTCTCAGGCTGCTTGAAGACCCCGATGCACTATTTAGTCGCCATGATGCCACAATACTGAAAAACTCGCGCACCACCGCGGCGCTGCTGCTGCAGGCGCCGGAGCTTGCCTGGCCGGTGTATCTGAAGCGCTATAATTTCAAAGGTCCTCTGTTTGCATGCAAGTATCTGCTGCGCAGGTCCCGCGCCCAGCGCGCAACGCAGACGGCCTGTGCACTGCGTGCCCGGGATGTGCCCACGCCAGAGGTGCTCGCGTTTCTGGACCGCCGCCGCTTTGGCTTTCTGCAGGCTGCCTACCTGCTGACGCGTGCTCTACCCGGAGCCGAAGGCCTCGACCAGTATGCGGAAAAGCGTTTCCCCGGATGGCAGCCTGATGAAAAGCGCATATTCATAGCGCACCTGGCTGCCATGCTCAAAGCCGCCCACGGGCAGGGCATGCTTCATGGTGACCTCAAGGCGAAAAATATCCTGGTTGCAGCAGACGGCAGGGGCAGCGAGAAAATCTACTTCATTGATCTTGATGCAACCAGGCTGCGGGCCGCAGCCCCCCTCTCTGAAAGATGCCGCGATCTTGCACGGCTTAACTGCTCATTTCTCAATACCGCCCTGGTCTCCCGCACGCACCGCCTTTTATTTTTGCACCACTATGTTGAAGGCGACCCGCAGGCCGGGCTTAAGGATGCATGGAACATGGTGCTGGAGCTTTCATGGCGCAAGCTGCTGAAATCGCAGCGGGCCTTTATCTCGCAGGGCATTGTTTTGATAGCACTTGCGTTGCTGCGCCTCTCCATGTAATCATAGATCGTTATGAGTACCTGTAGCCACGAGATACTGACCTTGCTGCCCGCTCCGAGCCCCAGGCTTCAGTGCAGGCACTGCCATCTGACCATCACCGAGAGTGAGCTGGGCTCAAACTGCTGCCCGGAGTGTCTTGAGGCCCACAAGGTGCGGCGCAGAGATTTTGACAAAGTCGATGCTGCCGCAGGACCTGCTGCCCGCTACTGCTGCGAAAGCTGCGGCATGGTAGTAACAGTTTGATTGGTTGAATTAGTTCGATTAGTTTTATTTGTTTTATTAGTTCAGCTGGTTTTAAATCAATTTAACCAATCAAACCAATGTAACGAATTTAACCAATTCAACAAATAGAACAAAGTAAACCAATATAACCAATTAAACTAATTCAACCAATATAACGGATTTTAAAATGCGCCCCCGTGTCGGACATATTCAGTTTCTCAACTGCCTGCCCCTGTACCACATGCTGGTGCGCAGCGGCGCCGTGCTTGAGATGGATCTGTATAAAGATACGCCCATCGCCCTGTTCCGTCAGCTCATCGGCGGTAGGCTCGACATAAGCCCGGTGCCAGCCATCGAATACGCCCGCCATGCCCGCGACCTGCTGCTGTTGCCGGACCTGACCGTAAGCTCAAACGGCAGGGTCATGAGCATACTGCTGATGAGCAAGGTGCCGGCGGACAAACTGCAGGGCAGGCCCGTGGCGCTCACCAATACGTCTGCCACGTCGCAGGTGCTGGCGAAAATCATCCTGGCTGAAAAATTCGGTGCAGAGCCCGTGTATTTCGAGTGCCCGCCCGATCTGCCCGAGATGTTCCGTGAGGCTGACGCAGCCCTTCTTATCGGCGATGATGCCCTTCGGGCATGCGCCCGCCCCGGCAGGTATCTCCAGTATGATCTGGGGGCGGAGTGGAAAGAGCTGACAGGAGAGGCCATGGTATATGCAGTCTGGGCTGTGCGCCGCAGCTATGCCGAAAAGCATCCAGACCGGGTGGCCATGGTGTATGAAGCTTTCCAGCGCTCCATTACTGAAAGCCTTGAGCAGGTGGATGCCATTGCACGAGACATTGCGCGCTGGGAGCCCTTTACGGCAGCATTTCTCAGGAAGTATTTCAAGGGCCTGCAGTACAGCTTTGGCCCCGAGTATCG
>CAYNVA010000039.1:0-3812 GCA_964400575.1 uncultured Thermodesulfobacteriota bacterium
AAAAGCACCAGAGTCAGACATCGCCGCCTGGAAGGGCGTCTGGGTGTTTGTCGAGCAATTTGAAGGACATGCCCATGAAGTCTCCTGGGAGCTTCTGGGCAAGGGCCGCATACTTGCAAATGACCTTGGGGTGGAGCTTGCAGCATTCGTGCTCGGCGACAATGTCAGGCATCTGGCTGAAGAAGCCTTCTGCTGGGGCGCAGACAAAGTATATCTCATGGACAGCCCGCTGTTGATGCATTACCGCACCACCTCGTATCTCAGGGGCTGCGTTGATATTGTCAATAAATATAAGCCGGAAATCGTGCTCATGGGCGCAACGGGCCTCGGGCGAGACCTTGCCGGCGCTGTGGCGACCGACCTCAAGACCGGCCTCACGGCCGACTGCACCAGCCTGACCATCGACACCAAGATGCGCCTGCTCGAACAGACCCGTCCGGCATTCGGGGGCAATATCATGGCAACCATTCTCACCGAAACCCGCAGGCCGCAGATGGCCTCTGTGCGGCCCCATGTGATGCCCAAGCCCGAATACAAGGCGGGCTCCAAAGGTCAGCTCATTGAAGAGCCCTTCACCATGAAGGAAGAGGATATTCCGACCAAAGTGCTTGAAATCATTCACGCCGCCTCAGAAGGTTCGGTCAATATCACGGGAGCCAAAATTCTTGTTTCCGGCGGACGTGGCATGCTCAGCCTTGACAACTTTAAAATGCTCGAGCGGTTTGCGGAAATGATCGGGGGCGTTGTTGCCGGCTCACGCTGCGCAGTTGATGAAGGATGGGTCAAGCATGACCGCCAGGTCGGGCAGACCGGCAAAACAGTGCATTCCAAGCTGTATATCGCCTGCGGCATCTCCGGCGCCATTCAGCATCTGGTTGGCATGCAGGATTCCGATTTCATCATCGCCATCAACAAGGACAAGACAGCCCCCATCTTCGACGTGGCACATCTTGGCATCGTCGGCGATGTGATGGAGGTCATACCTTCGCTGATTGAAAAATTCAAGCAGACCAATGCCCGACCCAACGAATAATACGAGCATATATAACCTCTTTGTATAAGAAAGGAGTTGCCCTTGAGCCCTTTAGAAAATATCATTTTTGCCATACTGTGTGTTGGCGGCGTTCTCTTTTTCCTGAGAAACGTATTCAGGCTCCTTGCAATGATCTGCCTGGGACGCACTGAAAACAGGTTCGACAGCCTGATCGCCCGTTTCACCGGCATGCTGACCTATGGTTTCGGCCAACTGCGTGTTGTCAGCGAAAAGTTCGGATTCAACCATTTTCTGCTCTTCTGGGGCTTTATCGTGCTGGTGTGCGTAAACTCTGAATTTTTTATCGCCGGCGTATTTCCCAAATTCAGCTGGGATTTCATCGGCAAGGCGCCCTGGGGCCTTGTTATGGGGCTGGCCGATATCATGAGCCTTGTGGTGCTGGTATGCGTTTTTGTAGCACTGTTCCGGCGCCTGGTCGTCAAGCCCTTCTACATCGACTCGACCTATGACGCTTACCTGATTCTCTCCCTTGTCGGATCCCTTATGATAGCCTATTTCGGCATGAACGGTGCTGAGGCAGCTATAGGCAAGCTCAAAACAGCTGACTACATGCTCATCTCAAAATCCCTGGCTGCGATGTATTCCGGCATGCCTGCTGAAACCGTGCATATATGGGCCCGAGTATTCTGGTGGGCCCATGCTCTTATACTTTTGTTCTTCCTGAACTATCTGCCCTACAGCAAGCACCTGCACATCCTGACCTCTCTGCCGAACTGTTTTTTCCGCAGTTTCAAGCCCGTCACCACTGTGCCGCGGCTGACTTTCAAAAAGGGCTACAGGTTCGGTATTTCCAAGATCACCCAGTTCCGCTGGAAGGACCTGATGGATTTCACAGCCTGCACCGAGTGCGGGCGCTGCCAGGCAAACTGCCCGGCCTATCTTACTCAAAAGCCGCTTAATCCGAAAGAAGTCGTGCATAAGGGCAAACTGAATCTTTTTGCAAACGGCAATGATATCATGGCCCACCGCCCGGCAGATATGCTGGCGCCAGCCCCTGAAGATGCGGCAATGTGCGTACCGCTCATTAACGGCCGGGAGGAAAGCATAGCACGGGACGCCATCTGGGCATGCACAACCTGCGGCGCCTGCATGCAGAAATGCCCTGTATTCATCGAGCATGTACCCAAAATCGTTGAGATGCGGCGCCACCTTGTGATGGAAAAGTCGGAGTTTCCCGAAGAGCTCACCACTTTCTTTGAAAACTCCGAGCAGCGCTCAAACCCCTGGGGCATTGCGCCTTCTGACCGCGCCAAGTGGACCCTTGATCTGAACGTGCCCCTGCTGGGAGACGGCGTCAAGGCCGAGTACCTGTTCTATGTCGGCTGCGCAGGTGCATTTGATTCCCGCGCTCGTCAGGTGACCCATGCAATGACCAAAATCCTCAATGCTGCAGCAGTTAACTGGGCGGTTCTGGGCAATGAAGAAAAATGCTGCGGTGATTCGCTGCGCCGCCTCGGCAATGAATTCGTGTTTGAGAAGATGGCCAAAGAAAATATTGCGGTCCTTGAAAAATACGGCATCAAAAAGATCATCACCTACTGTCCGCACTGTTTCACAACGCTCAAAAACGACTATAAGCAGTTCGGTTTTGACGTTGAAATAATTCATCACACAACATTTATCAATGACCTCATCAAGGCAGGCCGCATCAAGGTCGATGCTGGCGCTCTCACCGGCAAAACAGTGGTGCATGATTCCTGCTACCTTGGCCGCTACAATGATATCTATGAGGCTCCCCGATCGATCGTCAAGGCATGCTCGGGCAAGGCCCCTGCCGAGATGGAGCGCAGCGGTGAAACAAGCTTCTGCTGCGGCGCCGGCGGCGGCCGCATGTGGATGGAGGAGCTTGTCGGCAAGCGCATTTACATCGAGCGCACGCAGGAAGCCCTCAAGGCAGCTCCGCAAACCATTGCTGTGGCATGCCCCTACTGCATGACCATGTTTGAAGACGGGGTGAAGGACGAAAAGGCTTCCGACCGGACCAAAGTCAAGGATGTGGCGGAGATCGTAGCCGCCGCTATGAAATAAGCTTTTTTGCAGCGATGAACCGAAAAGGCAGAAGCATGCATCATGCTTCTGCCTTTTTTTAACAGTAATTTCTTTATTTTATTACCGGAATTGTTTATAAATAACTTAAAAAAAAATTAGCTGGACGCACCGGCATGAGCATAGCACTCGCAAAAAAAGCGCCTGTCAACGCCTGCAGAACAGGCTTCCGTTATTGTGAAAAGCAGGAGCAGTATGTCGCCGTTGATGTCTGCAAAAAGCGCAGCGAAGAAAAGACCAGATGCTACCGCTGCTACGAGAAATGGCACCGCACAAAAAACCAGCTTGCCCTGCCCTTCCAGAAAAAATAGCCCCTTTTAATCAGAAGCCCGGCATAATTCCTTTTGAAGAAACCACTGCGATATCCTATACTGATACACTGAAGGCTTGCCATGGGGGCACAGCCTCACCACACTCACCAGGAAAGGGGATCACTATGCCAATCTATATAACATTATGGAAATATACCCGAGACGGGCTGATCGACATCAAGCACACGCCTGACCGGTTCGAGGCAGTAAAGGAGATTTATAAAAAAAATGGCGGGAAACTGATTGATGCCTATGGCCTCATCGGCCCCTATGATGTCATGACGGTTGGAGAGCTTCCCGATGAAAAAGCCCTCACCGCGGCCATACTGCAGATATGCGCTAAAGGGCGGGTGACTGCGCAGACCATGACCGCTCTGCCGATGGCGGATTTTTTGGATGTA
>CAYNVA010000040.1:0-2015 GCA_964400575.1 uncultured Thermodesulfobacteriota bacterium
TACCCGGGCAATGTACGTGAACTGGAAAACATCGTGGAAAGATTTTGTCTGCTGGGCGGTGATGTTTCCAATCTCTTTAATGAGCAATCAGCTGATACGGATTTGTTCCCTGCAAAGGGTGCATATAATGAACTTTTTTCCACTTCAGACCCCTTAAAAACAGCTGTTCAAAGAGCAAAAGAGCACATTGAAAAAGATATTATTTTTAACACATTAAAAATTTGCAATAATAATTATGTACAAGCAGCAAAGAAGCTGAAGATAAGCCGTGCGTATCTTTATGAGAAAGTAAAGAAGTATAGAGAAGCTAAAGAACAGTAACTGTCCATATTTTATGGACAATGTCCAGTCTTTGTTGAAATTTAAAGTATATGAGTTAAATCAATTATTTATAGTCATAATATTTTTTTCTGTTCTTGCCAGCATGTACATTTTTTTACCTGACCCATTAACACTACCCGCATCATTCAACCTAACTACCTGTAATACAATTCTATTTTAAACAATAAAGCACTTGGCATGTTTTTTGAACAATAACTACATAACTTTGAAATATTTTTGTATTTATAATATGCAGAAGGGAGCTGTAAAAAAACATGAAGTTGTTAGCCACTGGTCATATTGGAAACGTTGAGATTAAAAACCGTATCGTTATGGCGGCAATGGGCGCTCATGGGATGCATGAGCCTGACGGAGACTGGGGTGACCGTTTTATTGCCTATTATGAGGCAAGGGCCCGTGGCGGAGTTGGCCTTATTACAACCGAGGCAACCTTCGTTTCTCAAGCACTGGAGCCTTTTGCAAAAAATTTGTTTAATGTGGCATCTGATAAACATCTGTCTTCAATGCGACGCCTTTCAGACGCACTGCATGCCTACGGCTGCAGGCTGAGCATACAGCTGACCGCAGGTTTCGGCCGGGTTGTTCCATTTCCCACAGTCCCGGAAGGTGTGAAGCCGGTTTCAGCCTCAGAGAACAAGTATTTTTATTTCCCTGACGACCCTGAATGGACAACCAGGGAGATAACGACTGAAGAAGCAGAGGCTCTTGCCCAGGCTTTTGGCTACGCTGCCAGGCGCTGCCGGGAAGCAGGAGTTGACTGCGTTGAACTGCACGGGCACGAAGGGTATCTCATGGATCAGTTCATGACCGGCCTCTGGAACCGGCGCACTGACCGGTACGGCGGATCCCGCGAAAAGCGGCTTACCTTTGCACGTGAATCAATCGAGGCAATCCGGCGCGAAGCAGGTACCGACTTTCCGATTATCTACCGCTATGGCATTACTCATTATCTTGAGGGCGGTCGGGAGGAAGAGGAAGGGCTCTGGATTGCCGGAGAGCTTCAAAAAATGGGGGTAGCAGCGCTGCATGTTGATGCCGGCTGCTATGAGACGCACTGGTGGCCGCACCCGCCGCAGTATGCTCCTCATGGTTGTTTAGTAGACCTGGCAGGAAAAGTTAAAAAAGTCAGCAGCCTGCCGGTTATTACCGTGGGTCGTTTACAATACCCGAATGTGGCTGAAAAAGCACTTGTTGAAGGAAAGGCCGACTTTGTCGCTATCGGCAGGGGACTTCTTTCTGACCCTGAATGGGTAAATAAGGTGCAGAGCGGCAGGGCCAATGAGATTATTCCCTGCCTGGGATGTCATGAAGGCTGCAAGTGGCAGATGATTGTCGGAGAACCCACAAGCTGCTCGCTTAATCCAACCACCGGGCATGAATTAGATCGGCAACTTATTCCGCTGAAGCAGAAACGTACTCTCCTGGTGGTCGGCGGCGGACCGGGTGGTGTTGAAGCAGCCCGTGTTGGCGCAGCGCGTGGTTTTGACGTTACTCTTTGGGAGGCCTCGGACCGGATGGGTGGCAATCTCTGGATCGCGTCTAAGCCTGACTTCAAGCATGACCTTGCAGATTATGCAACATATCTCAATGGACTCGTTAGACGTTTGCCTGTAACTGTTGTGCTAAATAAAAAGGCCACAGCCGAGGACATCAAAAACTTCGGGGCAGATTAT
>CAYNVA010000041.1:0-31128 GCA_964400575.1 uncultured Thermodesulfobacteriota bacterium
GAGCTCAATTGCAAGCTTGCGCTCCTGCAGCCGCTTGCGCAGCAGCACAAGCTGTATATCCACAATCGTCTTTAAGTGCTCAAGGCTCAGGTTGTTGAATATGACTATCTCATCGACGCGGTTCAGAAACTCGGGCTTGAATGCCTGCCGCAGAAGCTCCATGACCTGCCGGTCGCGCTCATCGCCATGGGTTTTTTGAATCACATGGCTCCCGAGGTTGGAGGTCATGATGATGATCGAGTTCTTGAAATCAACTGTGCGGCCATGACCGTCGGTCAGCCGGCCGTCATCAAGTATTTGCAGCAGCACATTGAAAACATCGGCATGCGCCTTTTCTATTTCGTCAAACAGGATGACGCAGTAGGGCTTCCGGCGCACCGATTCGGTCAGATGCCCGCCTTCATCATAGCCAACATAGCCCGGAGGCGCGCCGATGAGCCTCGCCACTGAATGCTTTTCCATGAACTCCGACATATCGATGCGCACCATGGCATGCTCGTCGTCGAAAAGAAATTCCGCCAGGGCCCGGGCCAGCTCGGTCTTGCCTACACCCGTTGGCCCCAGGAATATGAACGAACCCAGCGGCCGGTTGGGCTCCTGCAGGCCGGAGCGCGCGCGGCGCACGGCATTGGCCACAAGCTCCACGGCATGGTCCTGCCCGACAACGCGCCTGGTGACGCGCTCCTCCATGTGCACCAGCTTGTCCATCTCGCCTTCCATCATGCGCGACACGGGTATGCCCGTCCACTTTGCAACGATTTCCGCCACGTCTTCGGCATCGACCTCCTCTTTGAGCATCTTGTCGCTTTTCTGCAGGTCCATGAGGCGCTGGTTTTCTTCATCGAGCTGCCGCTGCAGCCCGGCGATGGTGCCGTAGCGTATCTCGGCGACTTTTTCGAAATTGCCGCTGCGCTCGGCCTGGGCCTCATTGTTTTTGGCAGCCTCGATCTGCTCTTTCAGGCTTTGAATGGTCTGGATGTTTTTCTTTTCCTTGCGCCAGTGTTTTTTCTTTTCTTCACACTCGGTTTTCAGGCTTTCGATTTGGCTGCCGAGTTTTGCAAGCCGTTCCCGTGACGGGCTGTCTTTTTCCTTCTTCAGCGCTTCGCGCTCGATTTCAAGCTGCATGAGCCTGCGCTGTATCTCGTCGATTTCGGCGGGCAGGCTGTCAATCTCCATGCGAAGCGATGAGGCTGCCTCATCGATCAGGTCAACTGCTTTGTCCGGCAGGAACCGGTCGGAGATATAGCGGTTTGAAAGCGTTGCAGCCGCCACGATGGCCGAGTCCTGAATGCGCACGCCGTGATGCACTTCGTAGCGCTCTTTCAAGCCACGCAGAATTGAAATCGTATCCTCAACCGAAGGCTCCTTTACCAGCACGGGCTGGAACCGGCGCTCCAGGGCCGCGTCTTTCTCGATATATTTGCGGTATTCATTGAGCGTGGTTGCGCCCACGCACCGCAGCTCGCCCCGGGCAAGGGCCGGTTTGAGCATGTTTGAGGCATCCACTGCGCCTTCTGCGGCTCCCGCGCCCACCACCGTGTGCAGCTCGTCGATGAACATGATGATCTGGCCGCTTGCATCCTCGACTTCCTTGAGCACGGCCTTCAGCCGGTCCTCGAACTCGCCGCGGTACTTGGCGCCGGCAAGCATGGCCCCGAGGTCAAGCGATACGAGGCGCTTGTCCTTAAGGCCTTCTGGCACATCGCCATTGACGATGCGCTGGGCAAGGCCCTCTACGATGGCGGTTTTCCCCACGCCCGGCTCGCCGATGAGCACGGGGTTGTTTTTGGTGCGGCGCGACAGCACCTGCACCACGCGCCGGATTTCGCTGTCCCGCCCGATCACCGGGTCGAGCTTGCCGGCGCGGGCCTGCTCGGTGAGATCGCGGGCATACTGCTGCAGGGCCTGGTATTTCTGCTCGGGGTTCTGGTCGGTGACGCGCTGCGTCCCGCGGATTTCCGAGAGAGCCTTGAAAAGCGCGTCTTTAGTCACGCCCATTGCGGCAAGCAGTTTTGCAGCCTGCGTGTCATGGGCCTCTGCCAGAGCCACGAGCAGATGCTCGATGCTCACATAATCGTCGTTGAGGCGCTGGGCCTCCTTTGTCGCCGTGTCCAGTATCTTTTTGCAGCGCGGCGACAGGTATACCTCTCCTGCGCCGCCGCCCGAAACTTTGGGCAGCTTTTTCAGCGCGTCCTCAAGCTTGCTTATGACGGCCTGCGGCTCTGCGCCGAGCTTTTTGAGTATGGTCTTTGCAATGCCGTCGTCCTGCTGCACAATGGCCAGCAGCAGGTGCTCGGGCTCTATCTGCTGCTGCTCGTGCTTTTCTGCAATCTGCTGCGCAGCAGTAAGGGCTTCCTGCGATTTTATGGTAAACTTATCAAGTCTCATGGGTTTCCCCTCATTAAAAAATTTTTCTTTCTAAAAAATATAAGGCCGAAAACGGGGAAGTCAACAGGGGCAGGGGGGTGATTGCTGACAGAAGATTGCCGCAGGCTAGAGCAGTTAACACACTACCGTAGCCGTTATTGTCAAATGACAAAATTTTGAATTGCGACACAGTCTCTCGGTGGAGAGGACAGACAAATGTATACATCTGCAGTATGTAGTTACATGCTTTAAGAAGCTGCACTGCTGATGCGGCCGTCATGAATATGATAAATGTGGGAAGCATACTGCATAATGTCTTTATCGTGGGTTGCAATAAGGAATGTCACTTTATCGGCTGCATTAAGCGTGCGCATCAGGGAAAGAATATTTTGCCCTGTTTCCGAATCAAGATTTGCGGTCGGCTCATCGGCAAGAATAATAGAGGGCTGCGTGACCAGGGCCCGCGCAATTGCCACGCGCTGGCGCTGCCCGCCGCTGAGCTCATCGGGCCGGTGCCTGACCTGCCCGGTAAGGCCGACCTGCTCGATGAGCCTGTTGATGCGCGTGCGCTTATCCGCGACCGTTATCTGCTCTCGGGTTATAAAAAGAGGAAATTCGATATTTTCGTAGACACTCAGCACGGGGATGAGGTTAAAGGACTGAAAAATAAAGCCGATTTTGTGCGCCCTGATTTCGGCCAGCCTGTTTCTGTCGGCCCCTCCGACGGATTCGCCGTCTATAATGACCTGGCCGCTGTCAGGCTTGTCAAGGCAGCCGATGAGGTTGAGAAGGGTTGATTTGCCGCTTCCCGAAGGGCCGGCAACTGACACGAAGTCTCCCCTGCCAATCTGCAGGTCGATGCCCTGCAGTGCGACAACCCTTGTTTTGCCGAGCATATAGGTTTTTTTAACACTGGTGAGCTCTATCATAAACTAACCTTTCAAGCGGGGATAGACAAGTTCCGCGGCCCTTCGAAGATCACTCTGCGTATCGATCTCGGTCCAGGCAAGGTTTTCGGCATACACGGAATAGACCGGCCTGTGGCCCAGGCTGGCCTGCAGCACGCATTCTTCATAGTGTGAGGTGAGGCAGCCACCGCTGTAATCCTTGCGGGCTGTGGCGAACAGATGCTCCATGAAGCCGCGCGAATATTTTGATATGCCCACCAGACAGCCTGCCACCTGGCCGGTGAAGGCCTGCGGCAGTGTTTTGCCCAGATAGAGGACCCGGCCTTCGGCATTTGTGCAGACATAGACATCATCGCCCTCGTTGAGCAGGGCGGCAATCAAAATTGTGTCAGGCAACGGCGCCTCGACCAATATGCTGAGAGCCGCGGGCTCATACAAAAGATCTGATTCAAGAAGCAGGATGTCATCGTCGAGTACCCCCTCGAGCCGGGAGAGCGAATACATGCTGCCGGTGCGCTCGAAGTCAGGGTTCTCGGCATAGATAATTTCCATGCCCCTGTAGGCTGGCCCAAGCCTTTGCCTGATCATGCCGCCCAAATACCCGGTGACTATATATGTCTGTGTGATCCCCTGGGCCAGCAGCAGGTCAAGTGATCTTTCGATGAGCGACTGCCCGCCGACCTCGATGAGCCCCTTGGGCATACTGTCGGTCACGGGCCTGAGCCGGTCGCCGCGACCTGCCGCGAGCATGACCGCTTTCATCGGCCTGCCCCCATCCGCCGCATAAAGGCATCCCTGTTTTCAAGGGGGGCGGCTGTGGGCCGGCCCAGGTCGCTGCGCGAGCCCTTCCTGACCCTGACAACCAGCATGCGGGGCCCGGGTTGCGACAGACACTGTTCGAGCTCACTTTCGAGCTCTTCCTGTGTTGCAACGACGGCAGCCCCTGTATAGGCATTGGCCAGAGCAAGCTTTTCCCATGCCACAATACGGGATGTGGATGGCTGCCCGCCCGTTGAATCGTGGCAGCCATTGTCAAAGACAATGTGATAGAGATTGGAAGGTGCGCAAGAGCCGATTGTGGCAAGGTTGCCTGCGCTCATGATCGCTGCGGCATCACCGTCAAAGATAAAGACCTTTTCCCGGGGCCGCTGCAGGGCAACTTCGGCTGCAAGCGATGAAGCCAGGCCCATGGCGCCCACCATGAGAAAATCAGAGGCATGGCCGGAGCCGGCCGCGGCGCGATATTCAAAAAGCTCGCGGGAGGTCTTGCCCGTCGTTGCAACGATCAAAGCCCCGGGCCACAGCCGGCCGGCTATAAGCCCGATCGCCGCTTCGCGAGACAGGCATGCGGCCTCAGCTTCTGCAGGCCCGGCAGGCTCATAGGGTTTGAAAGTGCCGTCGCAAATTATGAGAGCAAAAGCGCGGCCCGTGGCTGTCATATAGCTTGCCGCCTCGGCGATCAGGGGGGCTGCTTCATCAATCGCTGCGGGCAGAACAGCGTGCCGAATCCCCAGCACGCCCAGCAGCGGCGCCGTGATCCGGCCCATCGTGCGGTGCTGCGGCTCATCCTCCAGCCCCGGCTCGCCCCGCCAGCCGATCATGAGCAGCACCGGTATGCGGTATATCTCCGCATCGGTCAGGGAGGTCAGGGGGTTTACTATATTGCCGAGCCCGGAGTTTTGGAGGTAGACGACGCCGGGCCTGCCCGTTGCCAGAAAATAGCCGGCCGCATACCCGATGGCGTCGCGCTCAATGGCAGCACGGCGGTGGGTATGCCCGCTGCCCTTATGGTCCTCCAGATAGCTCAGCCAGTGCTTGAGCGTGCTGTCGGGCACGCCGCAAAACCAAGTGAGCCGCTGTGCGGCAAGAGCGTTGTGAAACTCCTGGCAGTCCAGCATTATTCAACCATCTCCAGCGCATGGGCATAGTCAACAGGGCTTTGAATTTCGACCCAGCCCTGGCTGATCTCCAGAGCGTGCACGGTAAAGCCCCGGTCGATAACCTCCTGCAGCAGGTCGGTAAATGAGGCCTTTTCAAAACTGCCGGCCTCCTGAAAGCGCCGGTCTTTATATTTTTGGCGGGAGTCGTGGTAGACCTGTTTCAGAATCTCCGCGCCCCAGGCTGAGAAAAAGGCTATGCCCACAAATTCATGCGTCGCCAGGTCGGGGTTGATTTTTGTTCCTATCAGCTTGACCTCATGGCCTGCGGGCGTGAGCCGGCGGTAATACCCGGTAGCTGAAGGATTGAGCGTGACCATTTCGATCTTGGATTTCGCGACTTCGCCCCGCTGGCTAATATAGGTGCTGCTGTCGATAACCACGACCATATCCTCTTTGCGCCGCAGCAGGCTCTCAATGACCTGCTTGTCAAAAAGAATATCGGCATAGACCAGCAAAAAGCTGTTTTGCATGTAGGCCTCGGCGCGGAAAATCGAATCAAGTATATGGGTTTTGTCATAGTCCGGATTATAGATTGCACGGGCCGTGCCGGCATCAATGGCCTGGGCCTGATAGCCCGTCACCACCCCGGCCTCAGTAAGGCCCAGCTTCCTTAATGTTTCGAGCTGACGCTGCAAAACGGTTTTGCCGTTGAGTGCTATGGCGCTGGTGGGCAGCCCGTCAAACTGTTTCAGCAGCTCAGGCTCGGGCCGGCCCGCGGCGGGTATAATCACATGCGGGCCGGATGCCGCATGCTCCTGATCCTGCTGCATAATATCGGAGAATCCTACGACGTCGGAAATGGTTTTGACGGGCGCGCACAAAGCCTCGGTCTCCAGGCTCCGGCAATTCTCCAGGATGACGCTGCAGGCTTTCGCCATGGCTGCATAGGAAGCGCGCAGGAGATGGTTGGCGTAAATTACCATGCTGAATCCATGCCTGCGAAGCTCTTCTTCCGTGACGGCATTATAGGTGGTGGGGATGCTGACCAGGGGCCTGCGGAAACCCAGGCGCCCGCAGAGCTGGCCGTAGCCTTCGGCAAACGAAAAGACCTCATCGGGCTGACTGCTTTTAGAATGAATGACGATGCCGTCGGCCCCCGCCAGCAGATATGCTTCGGCTCTGGCAAGGGCATCGCTTACCCCCATATTGGCGATGAGGCTCTCAATGCGGGCTATGACCATGAATTGATCGGTCAGCAGCACGCGTTTGCCGCAGCGGATTTTTTCGGCAAAGATATCGACATGCTCCAGCAGCTGCCGCGCTTCAGGGTCAAGGCTGTTGCGCTTGGGGTATGTTTTGTCCTCGATGATGATCGCCGAGATTCCCAGGGCTTCCAGCCTGGCGCAGGTGTACTCGAAGTGTGTCGTGTCAAGGCCCGAGTCGCCGTCAACCACTATGGGCTTGTTCGTGACAAAGAGCATTTCCTCCAGAGCCGGCAGGCGGCCCTCAAGGCCTACAATTTCGGCATCCGGCAAGCCCTTGACGGCTGAGCCCGTGAAACTGCTGGACCAGAAGCCGTCGAACTCCTTGCGGCCGCCATCCGGCAGCTCCACGCAGGCCGTATTTGCCACAAGGCCGCTCAAGCCGCTGTGGGCTTCGATGAGGCGCACAAAACCTCTCTCCTGCAGGAGCGCTTTCAGCTGCCTGCGCCGGGCCTCAGGTTCGATGCGGTAGCGAAGAGTCATAGGCTGCCTTCATATTCCATGAAAAAATTCTCCGGGTCGGCGTTAAACCCCTGATCGCCCGGCAGCGCCGGTGCTCCGGGCACACAGTTATTCCTGCAGCGGCACGGCGATGCCCATGTCAGCCAGGGTCTCGCCTATGGCGCGCAACAGCCCTTGCACATCATCGGGAAACAGATTGCCGATCGTGCCGATGCGGAAGCAGTCCACCCGGGTGAGCTTGCCGGGATAGATTATATAGCCTTTTGCGCTCAGGCGCGTATAAAAATCCCGGAAATCAAAAGCGGGCTGATTCGGATACAGAAACGTTGTAAGGATAGAGCCCCGCAGCTCAGGCCGCACATACTCGCGGAACCCAAGGGAGCGCATGCCGGCAACCAGGCTGTCCTGGTTGGCGCGATAGCGCGCTGCCCGCGCGGCAATGCCGCCTTCGGCGTCCAGTTCGTCAAGGGCTTGGCGAAACGCCAGCAGCGCATGCGTCGGCGGGGTAAAGCGGAACTGGCCGTCAGACTCAAGGCCCTGCCACTGCGCCAGCAGGTCCAGGCTCAGGCTGCGCGCCCGGCCTTCGATGGCCAGCAGGGCCTGCCGCCGCGCCAGAACAAAGGAAAACCCCGGCACACCCTGTATGCATTTATTGGAAGAGGAGATGAGAAAATCAATTTCATTTTCAGCCAGGTTGAGCGGCACGCCGCCGAAGCTGCTTACGGCATCGACAATATAGACAAGGCCGTACTTTCGCGCTATTTCCCCGAAGGGCCTGAGGGGATTTAAAAGACCGCTGGTCGTTTCAGAGTGAACGATTGCTATATGCGTGAAGCCCGCCTCAGCCTGCAGGGCCTGTTCAACAGCGCCGGGGTCAGGCCACTGGTCTTCGCCAAACGACAGCTCGCGGCAGGCGATAGTGTGCACCCGGGCAATACGGGCCATCCTGCGGCCGTAGGCGCCGTTTATGATGATGAGTATTTTCCCCCCCGCCGCAATGCTGGAAGAGATGACGGATTCTATGCCGAAGGTCCCGCTGCCCTGCATCACCACGGCTTCATAACCGGCAGCGGCAACGCCGCCCAGCACCAGCAGCCGGCGGCGTATTGCTCGCATCATTTCAATGAATTCAGGGTCGCGCGAGCCGAGGTCGCGCAGCATCGCCTGCTTTACCGTAGGCGTGGTCGTAAGCGGGCCGGGCGTAAATAGCAGCTTGTCTTGTGCTTGTGCGCCCCGCAGGGCTTCATCCGCCATGATTCGCATCCTTGAAACGGCAGAACAGAACCTGCCTGTTAGAACAAGGGCCATCCCCCCTCATGAGGATAGCTCACAAAGCGGCTGCCTTATGTTTCTGCCGGAGGCTGCGTCGACAAATCATGAAACAGCCCCGCTGCCAGCCTGAAAGCCTCTATGAGGCTGAACACGGAAAAAATGCAGCCGGCAATGTCAAAATAAGTGAAGGTCAGCCCGAAGATGCTCCATTTGAGAATGCCTGCACAGAAACCTGCCAGAGCCACCACAACAAGGGCAAGGTGCATCTCGAAAACGCTGAAGTTCGGAAATATCCATCGCTTGGCCAGCAGCATCGAGCTCAGGGCGGTGACCAAATGCAGGAACCAGGCGAGCATGAAAATGATGCCGATCTGCGGGATCAGATAGCCCGAGCATGCCATGCCCAGGCAGACCGAGCTCGTGCCCAGGCTGTCGATAAAGTAGTCTAAAAACATACCCGCAGGGGAAGTCCTGTTGGTGCGCCGGGCCAATTCCCCATCCAGATTATCTGCGACGGCATGAATGATCAGGCCCGCCATTGCCGCCAGGAACCACCACCGGCTGGACCCGGCCAGGTAGAATGCGAGGCCGACCAGTATATATATGATGCCCGAGGCCAGCGTTATCTGATTGGGCGTTACCTTCCCGGGAATCAGCGGCAGCAGCCTGTAGCACAGGCTGTCAAAGGCCATTTCACGGGGGCTGGAGTAGTGACGTTCAATTTTTTGTGCAGTACCCATAACGTTTAGCGCTTACTGTATAAATATATTAGTTTGGGGCTTAATATAGGCGCGCGGCAGCCGCAGCAAGCTTTTTAAAGATCCCCCTTGCAGCCATGCGGATTTTTTTTACATTGTTACTGACATTGCACAGGCCCCGTGGTTGCTAAAATTTTTAATTTTTTTGCTTCCCGCAGGATTTTTCCATACAGGAAACTCCACTACCGCATGTTTTTTTTGATCCCCACCACAGCCCGGCCATTTTTTAATTATCGCTTTACAACCGATGGATAGTGCACTACGTTTAATAAAAAAGGGGGCTGCAGGCAGCAGTTCTTAAAAATATTTTCAGTGCTTTCTCTGAGCCACTACTAATACTATACATTATTCATGAAGAAAAATAGCCTTATTTTTTTTGCTCTCCTGCTTGCATGCTTCTCCACGGCATCTGCCGCAGAGTTCAGGGCAAGCATCTACAGCGAAACGGCCTATGCCTCTCTGGACAGGGGCTCGCCGCTTAACCCTGACAACAGCTATGATCTGGAGCATTTCAGGTTGTATAACCGGGGCTCGCTTACCGCTAAAGACAGCTTTAATGAGTATATAAAGGGCCTCATCACCCTTGAAGGCCTGTATATCCCCCGGGATATCGACCCTGCACGCCGCAGCCTGACGCAGCTCAAGGTAAAAGAGGTATATGCTGATTTGCGTGCCTCCGGCATCACAGCGCGCGTCGGCAAGCAGTATTTAAAATGGGGGGGGGGCACTTTTTTCAATCCCTCCTCAGACATCCTCAATCATCGGCGCAATCCGCTCCGGCCCCTTGTCGAGGCCGAGGGCAACCGGTTTGCGCATGTCACGGCGCCGCTGGGCAGCAGTCTGACCGCCGAGCTTGCCGTGATCCAGTCCGACGAGCACGCCACGGGGCCGCGGGCGGTTGAAGACTTTGCCGTCGTGCCGAAACTCTCTTTTAGCACGGGAAGCCTGAGCGGATTCTTTCTGGCCGAAATGCAGCAGAATGCCGGCCCGCTGTACGGCACCGCCCTTGACTATGTATGCTCTGCGGGCCAGTTTACCGACCTGGCATTTTTTATGGAGTCGCAGGTAAAAACATACACCAAACGCTATGAGGTTGAGCCGGGCAGGTACGGCTACACCGCACAGAAGCAAAGCGGCGATTCATTTTTCCTGTTTGTCGGCGGGGCCAGAGCGCAGCACTCGCGTCCCGAAACCAGCTGGCTTGACGGTATTTCCCTGCTTTTTGAATACTACTTTGATACGGAAAACTGGACCCGCAGAGATTATAAGCACTATCTCGATGCCGCGCAGGACATACATGAAATGCAGGGCCTGCAGAGCCGCAGTCTGCAGTACACCACCGGTCAGCTTGCTGAGAGCTTTCATAATTCGCGGCACTATGCCTACGGCGGGGTGCTGCTAAACTCACTTTTTATCAGGGATTTTTATGTTCTGAACAGCGCTGTCGCCAATATGGAAGACGGCAGCTTCATCTGGATTCCCGATGTGTATTATACCTTTGCCAGCCAGAATGCGACAGTGGGCCTGCGCACCTACTGCTTTTTCGGCAGGGGCAACTCAGAGTTCGGCAGTGCGCCCCTGCATTATCAGGCAATGGCCTATCTAGAACTATCGTTTTAGCGGAGCATATCCACCAATTTAAAATGCAATAACTTACTAGCCCGTCTTAGTATATTTTGGATTTTAGATTCAAAGAAAAAAAGAGTTCACGAATCCAAAATTTCCAATCCCCCAATCCAAAATTGAGCGCTATGTTCAATAATCCGGGCTACAGATTCAGGCTGTACATGCAGTGGTGCATCTTCCGCACGGCCAGATCCTTCACCCACCTGCAGGTCGGAACTTCCGGCCGCATGAGCGTCAACGCCGTGAATTGATATCCGGGAGCTTTTAAAATTTCGCGCAGCCCGTAATGCAGCATGGCCCTGCCAGCTGACAGCGGGGCGTTGTATTTTTTTTTTGCCAGCCCCACAGCATCGATGCGCGCCGCATGCCTAAATCCGGTGAGATAAAAATTCGCGGTCGTGCCGCTGCCGCGGCGCATCATGAATTTCAGCTTTGCAAAAGGGCCGGTTTTTCCGTTCGTGGCGCGCACGGCAGCAACAAGATCCTTGAGTACAAGCTTGAAGCCCGCATAGGAGCCCACGGGGTTCCGGACAAGAAAGCTCGCCCGCGGTTCTATTAAATACGGCATCTCACGGTACAGCTCCTGAAACTGCTCCTGCGTTATCGCGGCATAGCCCGGGAACTTATTGAAGATGTCGGCTATCAGCTCCCAGCAGACGGTCATGAATTTCATGTCAGCGGCAGGCTCAACCTGAAAGCCCAGCTTTTTTAGCAGTTCGAAGTGGCCCTGAGTGCTTTCGCAGACGGCCTGCATGCCGGCCCGGTCGATGATATGCGTTTCCCAGGTATGCGTCACGGTAAAGCCGTAGTTCAGGAAGTGCTCCGGATAGTGCGGCGGGTTCTCGGGCTCGCCGATAAAAACCGCTTCCTCGAAGCAGTCAGTTTTAAAGCGGTAGTTGTGCCAGATCGAAAAATCGATGGGGCCCCAGATGCTCGAGCAGTTTTGCTGTTTCAAAAAGCCGGCTGCTTCATCCAGAAGCCCACGCGCCAGAGCGTAGTCCGGCTCGGCTTCATACAGGCCAACCAGGCCAGTCCCCTCGGCCAGGATCATGCCGGGCATTTTCATTGCGCCGATCCGGCCGGCTACTCTGTCCTTCTCAAGGGCGACCCATCCTCTGAAAATGCCCTTTTTCAAAAAGAAGTTTGTGTCGGGCTGCAGCAGCTCTGCCTCTTTTTCATAAAATTTTGGCAGCAGGTAGGGAAACCCGCGCGGATAGTCAATACCGAACCGGATAAAGCGCTCCTGCAGCTCGGGGCTGCCGTTTATCGGAAGTATGCGGTACATGGTGATGTCTCCCGGGGTACTGCCTCCGGAGCACTGCCGCGCCGGAAAGCTGTTTAGATTCTTACAGGTTAAAATATGAGAATTTTTCTCTCAGATTGTGATTGTTCCTGCAACGGACCACCCCTAACCCCTCCTTGTCAAGGAGGGGAACTGGTTCTCCCCCTTGACAAGGGGGAGCTAGAGGGGGTCGCTGTGCTATGGTCAAAATTTCAAATATCTTTGGCTAGATATTCAAGTCAATTTTACCGGTCGTGCCGTCCATGCGGACGCGGCTTCCTGATTTGATGCGGCTGACTGCGCCTGTAACGCCCACGATCGTGGGTATGCCCAGCTCCCGGCCGATAATGGCGGTATGCGTGAGCAGGCTCCCCTTCTCCACGATCAGCCCCGCGGCAGAGGCCATCAGAAATACCCACCCGGGGTCGGTCATGCGGGCGACGATGATTTTGCCAGCCACGGTCGGCGCCGTGGCCGGGTTCTCGATCACGACAGCCTCTGCATGCACGAGCCCCGGCGAGCACGGAGTGCCGAACAGACAGCCATCGCCACTGCCGCACTGCGCATCGGCCTGCTGCACGATGAAGTTGCGGTAAACCGTGCCCCGCAGCAGCATGCGCTCAGCCGGGTTGCGCTCCCGCGCCGCCTCGAGCGCAACTTTTCTGCGGCCGGCAAGCCCCTTGAGGTCCGTCTCAAGGGCTGACCCCATAATATAGTTTTTTACTTCATCAAAGCTCAGGTGAATGATATCAGCAGCCTCGGCAAGAACGCCCTCGCGGGCAAGACTGGCGCCCAGGCAGCGCGAAAGACTGCGAAGAAATCCTGTGAACCGCGCCCGGTCAAGCCGCGCACTCTCCCGGTTGGCAAGGCTCTCGCGCGTCCTGCGCAGCAGATAGCCGATCACGTGCTGCTGCAGGCTATGGCCGGCAAGCCTGCCTGACAGCGTAGCTTCTGCTTCCCGGCGGACAGCCTGCTCCCTTTCCCTCATCCCGGCAACCGTCATCCCGGCATCAGTCTGGCGAAGAACTGTATCGGCCAGCAGCAGAGGGTCATCGCGAAAACTTATGGTTTCGATCTTCAGCTCTTCGGGCAGGCGGTCGCCGTAGCGCTGCAGATGGGCGGAAAATTTTTCTGCAAAGTCTTTGCTCAGGGCAAGGGCCGCGTCAAGGTCGCTTTTCCGGCGCGATGCCGCAGCTGAGCGGAGCGCCTGCGCGAGTTCCGGATGGGACTGCACTTTTTCAGAAAGCCCGATAATCGAGCGCACGGGCAGTACGCTTTCCATGCGCTCTTCGCCGCACATGAGGGCATTGAAAAGGCTTTCAGCCTCCTTGAACCCGGCCCGGGCAAGGGACTTTCGCGCTGCCGGCACAAGCATCATGAGCACGAGATCGTTGAACAGGGCGATGTGGATAAGGCGGAAGATCCGCGTGTCGACGTGCAGCCACAGATCGATAAGCCCGTGGTTGGAGAGGGCCTCGAGGCGCTGTGAGCGGAAATGTTTCTCCAGGCTGGCAAAAGAGCGCTTGTAGCGCTGCATGGCCTGCCGCAGGGTCAGAAACTTCCAGAGCAGTTTTGCAGCGACACGGGTATAGGTAAGGCTGTAGCGCACTGACATGCGGCTGCTGGGCGACAGCCCGGCTCCGGCAGATTCTTTTTCCGTGACGCCGATCATGGCGTCAAGCAGGGGCGCGAGCCACCTGCCACAGCCGGGCACGACATCCATCACGCGGTACCAGCTGCTGAGATTGTAATAAATGCGGCCGTCGATATAGGCGGTCATATGCTCAAGGGCTCGCCGGAGTTTGTCCATGCGAGCCCGCGCTATGCCGATGCTGCGCAAAAGGGCGGAAAAGTTTTTGCAATAGGCGTCCTTGAGTACCGAGCATGAAAGCGCACCAGTCAGACCCGGATAGCCTTCGACGATATTGCTGTTATCGATGACCGTGAACTCGCCCGAGGGTATGCTCGTCACCGGGCGGCACTGCACAATATGCATGCGGCGCTCAGAATCCAGGCACCATTCAATATCGACGAAACGGTCCGGCCACAGCCTGCCGATTTTGGTGCCCAGAGCCGCAAGCGAGCGCGCCTCGGCCTCCGACAGCACGGCCGCTTCAGCCCGCTCTGCGGCTACGGGCCTTTGGCAGGTCCCGCAGCCCGCTTGCTCATCCCAGTCGATCATCATTGTTTTGTGCACAATTTCGGTTCTCATGGAATCGGTCTGCCGGTCAAGGACATAGGTGTCTGCCTCGATGCTGCCCTGAACCACGCCCTCGCCCTGGCCGTAGGCTGCGACGATAACCGTTTCGGTGAGCGCGCCCGCGGGGTTTGCCGTAAACAGAACGCCCGCCGCAGCGCTTCGCACCATGTGCTGGATGATTACGCAGACCGGCATTGCCGGGCCGCCGCCGTAAGCCCGCACCTGCCCGCTAGCGCCTGAGGCGCGGCAGCGCTCCACGTAGGCGGCAAGCTCGTGTCTGCGCACGAACAGGTATGTCTGGAACAGCCCGGCAAACGAACGCTCTGCTGAATCCTCCTCAGCGCCCGAGGACCGCACGGCATAGCGGGTACCGTCGGGGTCTGCTGCGGTCTGCTGCTCGAGGGCTAGCGCGAGTTGGGCCGGCGGCTGCACTGCACCGCAGTCGCGCAGGGCGAAAAATTTCGGCACGCTTACTGCCCGCTCCTGAAGAAAGAAGAGGTTGCGGGCTTTTGCGCCGAGCTCAGCCTCGCAGGTGCGCCAGTTTCGGGCAGTGACAATCAGCTCATCCATGCAAGGCCCCGGCTTATGATCAGGTCAGCAATAATCCCCAGGTTGACCGCTGCTGTGAAAAGCTCGGCAGCGGGCTGGAGCTGGCCGGACCCGCGGTCCGGTTTTCGCAGAAAGCGGATAAAAACAGCGGCCAGCCCTGCAGCACACAGCCAGAAAGCGGCTGTATACAGGCGGCTGACCGGAAAAAACGCAAGCAGCAACCCCTGCACAAGTATGAAGGCCAGGGTAAGAGCGGACGATCCCTTGTAGCCGATCATGGCGGAATAGGTCTGATACCCCGGCATCTCTTCGCGGGGTGCACGGGTCTTGCGGGCCAGATCCCAGTAAAAGCAGGTCATGCCGAACCAGAGGCTGGCAAGGATCGCGGCAGGCAGCTCAATAGGGGCTTCGTAGCGGTTGACGTACACGGCAACGATAAACAGATTTGCAATAAAGCCGAAGGGGCCATGCGTGGCAAGGGCAAGAAGCCTGTTTTCCGAAATGAGTTTTTCCATGAAAAACCAGTTGTGCATGAGCATGCCATAGCCTAGAAAAACCAGGAACATTCCGACAGCCCTGCCCCACAGCAGGTTAAGCACAAGCAGGGCGGCGAAATTGACGGCCATGAGAATTCTGAGATCTGCCAGGCTGACCCGGCCCGAGGGCACGGGCCGGTGCGGGAAAAACATGCGGTCCGTGTCCCGGTCCTTGAACTCGTCCTGAAGGCGGAAATAAAAGTACATGAGAAAAACAGTGGCGGTACAGGGCAACAGATCACGGTTCACAACAAGCGGGCTGCGGCTGACCAGCCCCTGGTACAAAAATGTGACCCCTGCGTAAAACATCAGGCTCATGGCTAGACGAAGGCCCGGAGGATAGACCTCGCTGATATATATCCACCACCGCTTGAGCAGCTGCATAAAGCCTTCCCAAAGATACTTTTTATGCTTTGTTTATCTTTGCGTCAGCGCGCTTTCCGTACTTTGCCCGGAGTGAAAAGCGGCGCCCGCAGGATTGCTCAGTGCCTGCCTCTATTCCCCGCTGAGAAATTTAATCTGGTTTTCATTGAAATAGTCATCGGGTATGGCCGCGCGGAGCTGAATATTTCCGAACTTCACCTCGGTTTTTCTCTCTTTCATGGGCTCGTAAAAAAGCATTTCAACCCTGACTGTTTTGCTGCCGTCATGCTCAATGACCGTATGGTCGCACTGCTTGACCAGCAGGCCCGAAAGGGAGAAGTGCTGCCGCTTTACGGGGTACAGGGTTTTTCTGTCTATGGTAAGAACTATTTTGCCGTAGCCCTCATGCCCCTTTTTCGGCTGCAGGGTAAGCTCATACATATCGCCTTGTGTCTCGGCGCTGGTCACAGCATAGTCTGTTGAAAGCTCGGTTGCCATGATATCGCCGTAGTTGAGCAGGGTGCCCATGAAGATGGCCTGGTAGGCCATCTTGGTCAGCCGCTTGTTGGTGGTGAAATAGCTCCAGATCACAGCGTCTTTTCGCAGATGAACGCTGCCGGCAATCCGCTTGGGCTCCTGCACGACCATGACATTGTTGCGCATGTCTTTTTTATATCCCCTGAAGCGGTTTGTTTTTGCCGACCCCCCTTTTTCCAGGGTGATAAGCGACAGGTCATAGCTGCACATTTCGGGTATGAGCTTAGTGTCGCTTTTTTTTAAAATTTCAAGCCCCTCGGCAGGGCTAAGGCCGGCAACAGCCTGCCCTGAGGCGGTGCCGGCTGTTGCCAGCATACAAAACAGAATGACTGCAAAAAGCGTCCGTCGTTTCATAGTTGATCCTTTAATAGCTGAAGGGCACAGCCCGTATGATTTTGCGCAAGGGCGCCTGTATCCACAGAAAAACAGTGGCCGATACAAACAGGGCCACAACAATGGCGTCGGCAGGGCCGAACTGCGCGCGAAGCGGGGTTGTAACGGTATAGGAGAATGTGAGCCAGACATTTGCCGCGTCGGCAAGCCGTGAGCTTGCATAGCCCGTGCTGCCGCCGATGACCGTGCCGATTGCGGCAATGAGCCAGTATTCGAGAGTAAAGGTCAGGGTTATGGCCCGGTCCTTCATGCCGAGGCTCACATAGGTCCATATCTCCCTGCGCCGCTTGAATGAGTATATCCAGACGGCGGCCGCAATAACGGCGCCGACCAGCGAAAACATGATGCACAGCATGATAAGCCGAACGCCCTTCACGGTCAGCGAGAATATGCTCATCTTTTCATTGCGCTCAAGTGTCGTCCAGGATTCCTTCACTTCGATGCCCCCTGCTGAAAGGCTTTGGCGGGCCCTGCTGCGCAGGGCCTCTGTGTGCGGAGCTGTTTGAAATTCTTTTTTCAGAAACAGGTACACGAGATTGGCCTGGCTGCCGGAGTTGATAAGCCTGTTCATGCTTTCCCGCGTCACCATGAAGCCGTAGCCCACGGCCTTGAAGGCCGTTGTTTTGGCGATGCCGACAACCGTGAACTCCAGGGCATTGATAACCTTGTCGGGCGTTGTCACTGTGGCAAAAAGGCGGTCGCCTATTTTGTACACCCCCTTTTGTTTAAAATCGGTTATCAGCAGCTCATCGGGCTTTTCCGGCAGCCTGCCTGCAACCGGCCGTATGTAGCGGTAGAGGCGGTGCCGGTTTTCATCGGTTAATTCCACCAGCACTGACATGGTGCTGGCCTGGGGGTTGTCAAACAGTACGGCGATTTCCCGCTCGGCGACAACTTTTTCAATTTCAGGAAAACGCAGAAGCCCCTTCATTTTTCCGGCGTCAGCGTAGTCGGTAAGAAAGGCGATATCGCCGTAGCTGTCGCGGGAGAAGTCGTCGATGACCGTAATAACAAAGTTACAGAAGCCGAAGGACCAGTACAGCACAAATGCGGTGACCGCAAAGATACTGATCAGCACCGCCGAGCTCAGTTTGTGCTTCAGAACATTCTGCGCCGCTATTTTGAACTGTATCACAGGTGCTCCTCGCGAAAGACCTCAACAGGGTTTGTCTTCATGCTCAGGTACAGGGGATAGGCTGCCGACAGAAGTATAACGCAGAGGATAATGCCATAGCCGATTGCAAGGGATGACGGGACCAGGCTCAGGTAAATATCGCGGCCCGCAAAAAGCGTTGCCAGCTCGCCAATGCCCACGCCGCTGCGAAGCATTGCGGTCAGAAGGAAGTACGCAAGGGCAGAGGCGCCGTAGACGGCGGTCGCAAACACTATAAGCTCGGTAAAAAAGAGCCTCCCGACCCAGCCGGGCTTTGCGCCGATGGCGATAATGGCGCCTATCTCCTTCTGCCGGTCAAAGTAGCTCATCATGTTGACATTAAGGCCCGCGACAAGCAGCACGATAAGGACAAATGCTTTAAGTATGAGGCCTATAAAATTGATAATGTCGACCATGCCGTATAATACGCCGAAGCCCCGCTCGGCGCAGAACAGCTGCAGCCCCGCGGCATCGGCCATTTTTTGCAGCTCCGGCAGGTAGCGCTCGGCCCTGTCCCATATGGCGATTTCCATGATCCGGTCTTCATAGCCCGTCATCCGGGCTACATGCCGGTAGTCGGCAAAAACAAGGGGAAATATCATCATGACGCCTTTGCCCTCGAGGCCGGCCGGTTTTTTTTGGCCCAGTATTCCCGTGATGGTAAAGGTGTAGGGATAGGCATTGTCGTCGACATCCTTTACAAACAGGGTGATCTCGTCGCCGACATGTTTCCCCAGCGCCTGTGCAAGCTCATGCCACACGAGCGCCCCCTGCTCGACTGACGGGTTCCACCGGCCTTCGGTTATCTCGATGTTGTCAAGCCAGCCGAGCTCTTTTGAAAAGTCGATGCCAACCAGTGTTGCCAGAAAATTTTCAAATTTCGAGCTGCTGTCGTTATATACCGCCGCCCCGATTTTTATCCGCTTTGACCAGGCTATGCCATGGCGGTCAAGATAGGCCGTAACCGCATCAGGAATTGATTTTTTTGGAAACTTCATTGACGGCAGGCTGTAGTCACGGTCAAGGCCCTCAAGTGCTGTTATATGATAGGTGCCGAGAAAGGTCGTGGCAGCATAATCGCGCCAGGCGCTTTGCGCATATCCCACAAGAGAGGCTGAAAGAAAAAACATGGAACTGGCAAAAAATATGACAATGCCGGTGAGCAGATTTTTGCCTCTGTGCCGGTATATGTTTCGGGTAGCAATTTTCCCTATTGTTATAAAGCTCATATGTCTTGGCTGTTGTAGTTTGACGGGTTTTTTTGCTGCACTAGTGCTTCACGGCTGCTGTAAGAGCAATGCCCCCTCAGCTCCAAGGCATGTCCATATTTATATATACATTTTATTGTTTTTAAAAGCTGTAAATAAATATGTTCAACATAAAAATCAGGTGGATTACGGCAGATGAAAAGGTCAGCTGCATTTGAATGTTGTTGCTATAATAGGCTTGGGCAAACAAGGCAAAGATGTGCTATACAGCACCTGCATGCCGAATCAATCCGGGAGAGACCATGATGCGAAAAAACCTTATAGCGCTTCTGCTGATGCTGGTCTGCTGCGCACCCCGGCAGAGCCTGTCGGTTGAGCTCCGGGCGCCCGTGGCGCTTCAGCAGCGAGCCGATGCCTACAAAGCCGACGGCCGCTACCTGGAAGCGCTCACATTTTACCGCGATATAGCCATGAACCCTTCATGGGCCGCAGGCGCAGAAGCAGGGCTCTATAAAAATATGGCCGATATCTACGGCAACTATATCGGCGATTCTGCGGCGTTCAGCACATTTTATGAAAAATATCGGGCTTGCGCGCCACAGGGCGCAGCGCTGCAGATTGAAAACCGCAGGCTGGCTGTCGAGCAAACCATGCCGCAGAAGATAAGGGTGCTGGTGGCCGACAGCACAGCACCGGTGCGAATTAGTGGGCAAGGGGCCGTGAAGAGTATTGCTCCCAGGAAGGGCGCAGCTCTGGCAACAGGTTCCCCGGTTCTTTTTGCCGCTGATAACAGCAGCCTGATTATTAACGGCGCCACAAGAGCTCCGGCTCCGGTTCGGATAGAGCCAGAGGGCGGGCAGGTTCTTTCAGTGGATGGCAGCCCGTACCCGGGGCTGCTGGTGGTTACGGCTTTGCGCGGCCATCTTTTGGTGGTGAACCATATTCCCCTTGATGAATATCTCTGCGGCGTGCTGCCCCGGGAAATGGCTCCCTCATGGCCGCTGGAGGCACTGAAGGCGCAGGCTGTGGCAGCGCGCACCTATGCCCTCTATCATATGCTTGTGCGGCGCTCTGCCGCCTATGATGTGCTCTCCACTACCTCTTCGCAGGTGTATGGCGGCAGTCAACAGGACTATCCAGCCATTCGAAGTGCAGTGGATGCAACCCGGGGGCTGGTGCTTGCCGAAGGCGGCAGGCTGGCTCTCACGCTCTTTCACGCCAACAGCGGGGGCCGAACCGAATCGCTTGAGGATATCTGGGGCGGCAGGCTTTCCTATCTCAGCAGCGTTGACGACCCGTTCAGCAAAAATTATTCCGGCGACACGTGGGAGAAAACACTGTCGGCCGAAGAGATCGCCTCGGCATGCGCGCAGTTCGGGATCGCGGCAGACAAGGTGAAAGAGATTGTGCCGATCGAGCGCTCGGCATCAGGAAGAATAAAAAAACTCAAAGTAGTTGCCGATAGCCAGACATTCTTCCTTTCAGGCAACAGCTTCAGGCTTATTGTCGGGCCGGGCAAGGTAAAGGGAACAAACTTTGCCGTGCAGAAAGAGAAGGCTGAGTTTGTCTTTAAAGGCACAGGCTATGGCCACGGCGCGGGCATGAGCCAGTGGGGCGCCTACGGCATGTCAAAAAAAGGGCATGATTTTACAGCCATTCTCGGGCATTATTACCCGGGAGCACAAACAGTGCGG
This sequence comes from uncultured Thermodesulfobacteriota bacterium, assembly GCA_964400575.1. Taxonomy (GTDB): domain Bacteria; phylum Desulfobacterota; class WTBG01; order CAIYCZ01; family CAIRTM01; genus CAIWCT01. Next base: position 20,451 of record CAYNVA010000041.1, read on the forward strand.
ATTGTGAAATAGCTGCCGGCTTATCGCGCAATCAGCAATCGTTCGTGCCCGCGTAGCGCCTCAGCACTGAGCCGTGAGCTTGCCGGAGGACCCACGTGCGAAATCGAATTTTTAAGAGGGTTTCTTCTTAATGGTAAACAGCATGCCCCGTATTGTCAGCATCGTTGGCCGAAAAGGTGCGGGCAAGACGCGCCTGATGAGGACACTTATCCAGTGCCTGACAGCCCGCGGGTTTCGCATTGCCGCCGTTCGTCATACCCCCCACAGCCACCGTCTTGACACAGAGGGCACTGACACAGCCCTGTTCAGCGCCTCGGGAGCTGCCGGGACAGGGCTTGCCGCTGCGCAGGAAACGGCACTCTTTCTTCCCGCAGCGACATGGGATGAAAAAACAGCCGTCATTGGCCGGGCATTTGAAGGGTGCCATCTTGTTCTCATGGAAGGCGGACTGCAGCACGGCCTTGAGAAGATTGAGGTAGTGCCCGATGGCGAAGCGCCCCTGTGCCGCGATGACGGCAACCTGCTGGCATGTGTGGGCAGGCCCCGGGATATGAACACAACACCCTGTTTTGCCGCTGATGACATTACCGGCATCTGCGCTTTTCTTGAAACCCGCTATCTCAAGCCGCAGCTTTCTGTCGCCATTATGGCAGGTGGCCAGTCCAGCCGCCTCGGGCGCAATAAGGCGCTGCTGCCTTTGGGTGAGAGCACGGTCATCGAGCACGTGATCGCCACCGTATCGGCCTTTGCCGCTCCCGTCACACTCATCACCAACAGCCCTGAGCAGTTCAGGCATCTGGGCTGTGCAACCGCAGCTGATCTGCGGCCCGGCTGCGGCCCACTGTCGGGCATTCATGCCGCACTCAGCCTGAGCAGCACCGACTATGTGCTGGTGCAATCATGCGACATTCCGCTCATCGGGCCCGCGCACCTCGACCTGCTGCACCGCAACTACCCCGGCCACGACATAACCATGTTCAAGACCGCCCGCTTTGAGCCCCTCTGCGCCATCTATCGCCGCACCTGCCTGCCTGCCCTCGAGGAGCTGATCGACCACGGCGAGTACCGTATCATCGACCTGTTCCCCACCCTGCAGGTCAAAATACTTCGCACCGATGATGAAGATGCTTTCAGAAGCATCAATACCGACCAGGATTACGAAATTATTTTAGAGCAGTTCGGCAGGAGGTGAAGCGTTGGGTCAGTCTGAAGCCCGGGTGGCCGGGCCTGACTATGGAACACACAAAGAAACGCCCGTATGCAATGGCGGTATTTTTTTGTTTGTTTTTTGCTTCATTAGTTTGTATAAGAAAAAGTAAAGATAGCCTGGCATTTAGCCCCCCTATACTGTTGATTGCACTAACTAATTATAGCTAGGGCATGCAATTAGTGGCTGAACGAAAACCATGAACCATACATTTGTTGGGTTCGCCCTTATGATTGTAGAGACAGGTTTGAAACCTGTCTCTACAAAAATAGTGCAAATTGCGCAGGTTGGGTTGAGGTACGAAACCCAACGGTTTCTTTCGGGCTTAACCCAACAAAAAAATGACTTTTCGTTCAGGCACTAATTAATATATTTAGCAGCCATAGATTATATTCATGAGAATTTTTGAGTGACTGCCCGCAGGCTGTTCTCACCAAAAGTTTTCATAAAAAGACGGCAATGCTCGAAACTATCCTGCAAGCTTTCATTGCCGGCAATTTTATCAGGAGGCAGGTATGGCAGCACGATGCTTATCACAAAGCGCAGCAGCCTTTTTGCTCTGTGTTATCGTTGCCGGCAGCGCTGCAGCGCAGGAATCAGACCCTGCTCTGCCGCTCTGGGTAACGCAATGGCGCACCTGGGCTTCTTCCACCAATGACCAGGAATTCATCCAATGGGCTGACAGGCTTTGCAGCCCTGAGGCAGTGAAGCTGGGCAAAGCGTGGGAGGCTTTTCTGGGCTATAATGCTGTTGATATGGTTGCACAGGACAAAAAAGCGCCGCATATAAAGCCCGGCCTTGTTATTACCCCTGAAAATATCAAGCAGTATGAAAAAGAGCTGCGCACGCTGTTCCCCTTTGGATTTGACTGGGAGGTTGACAGGCTGACCGGCACAGGGGTATTTGCCCAGTACAATTATCATCCCATGGAAATGGTCATTGTGCCGACAACGCATGCATGGAATGACGCGGGATTTCTGGAGGCCACCAAAAAATATTCAAAAAACTGCAAGCTTGATGAAACCGGGAATATCCAGGGATGGGTTGCCGGCATTCCATTCCCTTTTCCCAAGAGCGCAGTAGAAATAGTGCATAACTATGACCGGCTTTCCATTATGGGAGACAATCTGAATTCTCTGCCAATGTCTATCGGCCTTTACGGCAGCGACGGCAGGCGCAGCCGCGTGGAAAAGATTGATCTGCACTGGCAGAATTACGCGGGCAGAATCAGGCTGCAGCCGATGCCGGTAATGCCGGGCTTTGAAGATGTGTATGAGAAAGGTTCCATTCTGGCGCTGTATCCCTATGACCTCAAGGGTTTCGCCGCGGTGCGAACACGCTATAAAGACCCGAAGCAGGAAGATTCGTTTATAAGCTATATCCCCTCGATGCGCAGGATACGCCGCCTTGCAGGAACAAACACCCAGGATCCCCTTGTGGGCTCGGATCTTACCTGGGAAGACTGGAAGGGGTTCTGGAGCAAGATATCGGTTCACCCTGCAGAGTACGTGCTGCTGGGGGAGGCTGTTGTGCTCTGCCCTTCGTTTAATCCCAATCCTATTAAATATACGAACAAGTATGGCGGTGTGTGCCAGCGGTACTGGTGGGAACGGCGGCCGGTCTGGGTAGTCCAGATCAAGGCAAAGGAAGACACCTACATTTACGGAGCCCGCATATGGTATGTTGACAAGGAAACATTTGCCCTGCAGCAGGAGATGTTTTTTGACCAGAAGGGAAGGCTCTGGAAGCTCTGGGACTGGTGCTGGCGCTGGAATCCTGATAGTGGAGAGCTTGATTACTGGAATCCCTGGATGTGCGATGTCATCAATAAACACACATCAATTCTTGACCACCATATCATGCTCAACATGCCGAACCTGAGTGAGGATTTATTTAATCTGCAATATCTTTCAACAAAGGGACATTAACCGGAAAAGGGCGGTTTATTTTATGACGTTATTACAAAAACGGCCAGCAAACCCCGTGGGAATGATTGCTGTGGTTTTGGTGAGTTTTTTCTGTCTGATGGGGCTGTTCCAATACTCCAGCTATGAGACAAAAAAACTTCAGGATAAGAAAAATGAGGCACAGAATCTTATTGATGCATGGAAACATATTGAAAGCACGACAAAAGACCTGATGATTGCCGAGGACCTGGTGGATGCGCGCACAAGGTGGAAGGCTGCAATCAACAGCTTTGACAGTCTGCTTGCCCGGTTTATCAGATCTGAAGTTATTCGGGATATCAAACGACAGGATGCCGCCTTTGAGGAAAAGATCAAGGAAATCGATAATTTGTGGCGCATCATGAAGCCGCGCATTGAATATGTACAGCCCCGCCTTGACGAGTATCTTGATAATCAGAACATGGAAAGCAAGCGAAGCCTGCTGTATGAACTGCTTTTCCAGGTTGAGCAGAGCACGCCCAGGCAGGATTATATGACCCTGTTTGATCTTACCTTTGACATTAAATATATGGTGTCCTCCCTGAGCACGTATTTTGTCTCTGTTCTGAACAGCTCGGTTGCATCAATATCATCGGCAATTGACAGAAAAGCCGTGCGGGTCAGGTATGTTGTTTTTGTATTATCCCTTGTGCTTGTCATCATCACCATAGTCTTTATAACACTGACCCAGAAGTATCTCCGTGAAAGCCGGGAGCGTTTCAGGCAGGTGGTTGAGCTTTCTCCTTTTCCTACTTGTGTTGTGGATCCCCTTTCCCGCATTGAGTATATAAATAAAAAATTTGTCGACGTGTTCGGCTATACACGTGAGGAGATTCCCACTATCAGAGACTGGGGCCTGAAAGCCTTCACGCTGCTGGAAGACCGCAGAGAGTCCGCTGCCTTCTGGAATGAAGGCCTGTCAAAAAAACAGGGAGCCGACGGTTCATCCTGCTGCCTGCCTGTGCAGTGCAAGGACGGCTCTCTGCGGCAGATAATCTTCAGGCAGGTTGAAATGGTTGATAAAAAACGATTTCTTATCTGTGAAGATATTACCGAGCGCAAACGGGCAGAGGAGGCTCTGCGGGCAAGCGAGCGCAAGTTCAGGGCTATTTTTGACCAGACCTTCCAGTTTATCGGGCTGCTGGACACGTCCGGCGCAGTGTTGGAAATTAACCGGACAGCCCTTGATTACATCAGGGCCGGTGAGGCCGATATTCTGGGTAAATTTTTTTGGGAAACTCCCTGGTGGAGCCATTCATCAAGCGAACAGGAAAAGCTTCGTGGCGCCATCGCCAGCGCTGCTGCAGGTGGATTTGCCCGCTTTGAAACAACAAACATTTCATCTGACGGCACATTGGTGAATCTGGATGTTTCAATCAAGCCCGTGAGAGATGAAGGCGGCAGGGTGATCATGCTGCTGCCTGAGGGCAGGGATATCACCGAGCGCAAGAAGGCAGAGCAAGAGCGGGCGCAGCTGATTTCGGCAATTGAACAGGCATCAGAGACAGTCATGGTTTTGGGCCGTGATGGAGTTATCCTGTACGCAAACCCTGCAGTTGAGCGCATTATGGGATATGCCGTCTCTGAACTCATCGGGAGAAAAGCATATTCGTTTGCAGGAGCACCTGACCCCACACAGCCTTTTGAACAGATATGGGACAGGATTAACAAGGGCCTGGTCTGGAGCGGCCGCGTAACACAGAAGAAAAAAGACGGTACCGCCGGTGAACTTGAGATAACGGTTTCACCTGTTCGTGATTCTGCGGGCGCCATTACCAGTTTTGTATCCATTGGCCGCGATATAACCAGCGAACTGCGCATAGAAGAGCAACTCCGCCAGGCCCAGAAGATGGAGGCAATCGGCACGCTTGCCGGAGGGATCGCCCATGATTTCAATAATATTCTTGCCGCAATCATGGGGTACACTGAAATGTCCCTTATTGCGCTGCGCAGCAAGGGCGATGTTTCAAATAATCTGGCACAGATACTGAAATCAAGCAACCGGGCAAAGGATCTTGTGAAGCAGATCCTTGCGTTCAGCCGCAAGCAGCAGAAAGAGCGCAAGCCGGTGAACCTCTACAGCATTATTCAGGAAGTTACACGGCTTCTTCGCGCTTCAATTCCCACAACCATAGAGATACGGCAGGATGTGCAGGATGTTTCATGCATGGTGGATGCCGATCCCACCCAGATTCACCAGGTACTGATGAATCTGGCCGCCAATGCTTCCCAATCCATGGAAGAAAACGGAGGGGTGCTTGCAATCGGCATAGCCCCTGTTGTTCTGAGTGCGCAGGATGCAGAGCATTATCCGGATCTGCTGCCCGGGCAGTATGTGCGGTTTACGGTCAGCGATACGGGCTCCGGCATTGATCCGCTGATTATTCACCGTGTTTTTGACCCCTTTTACACCACAAAGGCGGTCGGCAGGGGAACGGGCATGGGGCTTTCTGTTGCGCACGGGATTATAAAAGACCATGGCGGCAGCATTACGGTATACAGCGAGCCGGGGCAGGGGACAACCTTTCATGTGCTGCTCCCGCGGATAGCTAACGGGAGCACTGAAGATTCTGAAACAGAGAAGAAAACTCCCGGCGGTATTGAGAAAATTCTGTTTGTCGACGATGAAGATGTGCTGGTAGACCTGGGGCACAGAATGCTTACCGGGCTTGGATATACGGTTATCAGCAGGCACAGCAGCCTTGAGGCGCTGGAGGCCTTTAAGGCTGCGCCGCATACATTTGATGCGGTCATTACCGATCAGACAATGCCCAACATGACAGGCTTTGAGCTGGCACAGGAACTGATGCGCCTACGGCCCGATATTCCCGTTATTCTCTGCACCGGCTTCAGTGAACGGGTTTCAGAAGAAAAGGCGCGGGATGCCGGCATTAAGGCCTTTATTATGAAGCCGGTTAACATACGAGAGCTTGGAGAAACTATAAGGAAGGTGCTGGACAGTTGAGGCCACGGGCCTGTTATGAAACTTCCACCCTGTTTCTGCCGTTTTCTTTTGCCCTGTACAGTGCTTCATCTGCGGCCTTTAACAGGTCATTTATATTTTCAAGGCTTTCTGTAACCAGGGCCACGCCTACGCTTATTGAAAAGCGAATCGGCCCTTTACTGGTTGGAACACAAGCATTTTCAATGGCCTGCCGGAGTTTTTCCGCTGTAATACGTGCGCCATTCAGGTCTGTATCAGGCAAAAGCGCGGCAAACTCCTCACCGCCGATCCTGCCGAAAATATCCACATTTCTAAGCATACTCTTCACGGTTTCGGCAAGCAGGATGAGCGCTTCATCGCCAATATCGTGCCCATAGGTATCATTGACTGATTTGAAGTGATCAACATCCAGCATCAGCATTGCAAGGGCGTTACCATAACGTTTTGCCCGGTCAAATTCCCGGTTTGAGAGTTCGATGAAATGCCTGCGGTTAAATATCTTGGTCAGCCCGTCAGTGGTGGCAAGCTCTCGCAGCTTCTCCTCCAGCTGCTTTCGGTAGGTGATGTCTTTAAAGTTAAGAACCATGCCGTAAAACTCGCCGCCGGGATCGCGGAAAGCGCTTGCGCTCATGATACAGGAAAGGATCGAGCCGTCTGCCGTTTTTTTTTCAACATCATGTTCATGGAACGACTCACCGGCGATAATTTTTTTTAGCGGACAGCCGGGGCTGTGGCACTCAGTGCCGGGAATCAGTTCGAAACATTTTTTGTTGTCAGCCTGTTTCTTTTTAAGGCCAAAGAGCTTGGAAAAGGTCTCATTTATCTTCAGAACATTTAAATCCATGTCAATAACACACATTGCATCAGCAGCCGTATTGAATATCTGGTTGAGCTCTATATAGGTTATCTCAGCATCATAGGTCATTCTGTTTGCCCTACCAATGGCATCTTCCAGCTGCTGATTTGTATTGAGAAGCTCGTCGTTTGATGCCATTAATTTTTTTTCATGCTCCTGTCTTTCGAGGGCTTTGGCTTCAAGCTCCTGTATGCGGCTTGCAAGTTGTTCGTAGGTCGGCTTTTGTTCCATGCGTGATTCCCAGAAAGAAATAGTGCATTGATACGAGCGTGCTGTTGTATCGGTTACATATAAAACGGGCGGGCTTGTGTCAAGGTAAATATGGGCGCAAGACGGGGGTAGAGCGGAACCGGGGGGTAATTTTACAACAATATCTGTGGGTATTTCTAATAGTCTTTATTTATGTTTAAGGGCCTTTAGAAAAGAAGCCAGAATTCAGTAGTCAGAATTCAGAATAGAAGACACATGGGTTTCAAGGAGTTTACTTGTTGCTTCCAGACAATCAGATACTGAAACGTTTCTGCTGTTTTTTTATGCTGATTTCTGACTCCTGAATTCCAAGTCCTTAATTCTGAATTCTGGCTTCTGAATTCTGACTTCTAGTTTATATGCCCCACAGATTTTGTCCAGAAGGCAATTTTTCAGAGGCGCCCTGCCGGGGCCTCTCTAGAAAAACCATTCTGGATGCTTTTCCATGAATTCCAGGCTCTGATCGAGATCCTGTGGGGTATGCGGCTCAAGGGTGATGGTGGGGTGAAGGCAGCATTCGGAGAGCGCCGTGAAAAGCTCCTCCCACGGAAACGCGCCCTGGCCCAGACCCGCATGCTGATCATTGCTGCCGTCATTGTCGTGCAGGTGCAGATGGCGCAGGGAGCCTTTGAGCTGCACGATCCACTGGCCCACAGCGCCTGCCTTGTTCCCGCCTGAAAAGCTGTGCCAGTGCCCGGTGTCAAAACACATGCCGGCAGTGCGGCTGGAGATACCATTAAAGAGATCAACAAGCGGTTTCGTGCTTTTCTCATAGACGTTTTCAAGAAACAGCGGCGGGTGATTCGGCCAGCCGTCCATAAAAAGGGCCCAGGTTTCACGGGCGCGCTGCAGCCATTCTTCGTAGAATTCAACATACAGGCCGGTATATCCTGCATGGGCCACAAGATGCACGGGCTCATACATCGCTGCAATCTTTTTTGCAGATTCAAGGCGCCTGCGCGTTGCTTCAAGAATGCATTCATCAAGGCTGCCGGGCTGGAGGTCAAAAAAGGGGAGATGGACTGCGCAGGGCAGGGCTGCGGAGGAAAGCCGTGCGGCAATTTCGCGGTGCCATGCCTCATCAACCCGAGACATGATTATGGAATCAAGGCCCAGCTCAGGGGCAAGCCGGCGCTCAATAAACCGGTCCAGATACCACCGGTCCCGGGCAATATAGCGAAGCGGGAGGTTGACAAAAAAAGGCTGCATGGCTGTTTAGTGCTGCCGGAGGTCTTTTATGCGCGCCTTGAGCTTTTCGAGGCACTTGTAGGGCACATTAAGGCCACCCTTGCCGATTCCCAGACTGATGCCCTTGATATTCTGGCCGTGGAAGTCGCTGCCGCCGGTAATGACGAGATTATGCTTTTCGGCAAGGTCTTTGTAGAGACGCACCTGTGTCGGGCTGTGTTCGGAATAGTAGACCTCGATGCCCATGAGGCCCCAGCCCGCCATGTCGGCAACGATGGCGTCAAGCTCGGCGGAAGTTTTATATTTGAGGGTGAAGGGGTGCCCCAGCACGGGGATACCGCCTGCCTGTCTGATATGGGCTATGGCATCGGCGGGCGCAAAGCGGAACTTGTCGGTATAGGCGGGCGCGCCTTTGGCAAGGTATTTTTCAAATGCCTCATGGGGTGTTTTTATATACCCTTTTTTCAGCAGCACCTGCGCAAAATGAGGCCGGCCCATCTGGCCTGTTTCTGCTTCAACGGCCACTTCTTCAAGCGTGATATCAAGGCCAAGGGCCTGCAGCTTTTTTATGATTGCGGGATTGCGCTCATTGCGGGCCTTCTGCAGAATGGAGATACTATCCAGAAATGCCCGGTTGGTGAAATCGATATAATAGCCAAGGATGTGCAGCGTGCTGTCCGGGAACTCGGCGCTGATCTCAATGCCCGGCACGATTTCGATGCCCTCATGCTCACCGGCAGCAAGGGCTTCCTCAAGCCCCTCGACTGTGTCGTGATCGGTGAGCGCAAGGGCTTCAAGGCGCCGCTCTTTTGCATGGCGCACAAGGGCCGTGGGTGACATGGTGCCGTCTGATGCCGTGGAATGGGTATGAAGGTCGATCATAAAAGAAGTTCTATTAGTTTAATTGGTTGAATTAGTTTCATTGGTTCTATTGGTTACAGTTAGGCCTGAACGAAAAGTTGTTTTTTTGTAGGTTGTGTTAAGCCCGGAAAACATTGTTGGGTTTCGTACCTCAACCCAACCTACGCAATTTGCACTATTTCAGTAGAGACAGGTTTCAAACCAATGCTGTCCAAAATAGTATTAATTTGAACCGCATAATTATCTAACTTATTGATTTAGCATGATGGTTTTTATTTTTTAAAAACCATATCTCGAAATCGATTATATGCTGTCCAAATTAAAAACAACAACAAAACGAAATATATTTATATTTGAAAATGCTGTTACAAGCTTTAAATAAGGCGCTTTTTAACTATTATCGAGCGGCAAGTCATTATCTCCATGGACTTGCCATTCAATATGCTGTCCAAATTAAAAGTCTAATTTAGACAGGATTGGTTTGAAACCTGTCTCTACCAGGTTGCGACAATTAAAATTGTGAGTTCAACAACCTCCCCGCACCCCTCCTGACCAGGAGGGGCAAAGAAGAAATGGCCCCCGGCACAGGGTTGCCATCACAAAAACTCCTCCCCTGGACAGGGGAGGCTGGGTGGGGTAGATGCAAAATTAAAATGTCATGACCCACTACAGGCAAAACCAGATTGCCACGTCGCGGAGTTTATCCTGAGCAGTGTCGAAGGGCTCCCCGCAATGGCACGCGCCGGGACTTTTTGCGACGGCATCACTATTTGAGAAAAGAAAAGGAAATCGTCACGGTAAAAGGAACTGTATATCTGATGTGAGCATATCAGCGGCGGCATAAAAAAAAAGCATAAAAAATATTGCATTAGGGCTTGAGAGACGTTATTATTTAACGAGCCTACATGTTAAAAAATTAAATTAACGGAAAGTAGATGAATCTTTATTTTATTTAAACCATTAAACAACTTACACAAGGGAGGGCTATGGCCGAAAGTTTTAGTTCACGTTTTTGTAAGGTACATCCATTTATTAACTCACTTACCAGGGGAGGAACCATGAAAAGAAGAGCATTGTTTTTAGCATTGGCAGCACTGGCTGTGCTGCTGTTCACGCAGCCGGCCTCAGCAGATAAAACAGACTGCGATCAATGGACGGGGGGGCCGTGGACAGTCACCTATTCCGCAGACGGCAATATTGACGCAGGCACCTATGAAATGATCTCATATAAGCAGCAGCTTCCTAACGGCTCCGATGCCTATTTTACGGCGTTCTCAGGCTCGAAATGGGACTGCGCAGTCTCCTTCAAAAGAAGAAAACTGACCGGGAACACACCAGCAGATTACCTGCCCGTCATCATGGGAAGGATGAACGGAACAGGAGCATCGGCAAAGTACTATTTTTATGACGGCTGCACAGGTGACGAT
>CAYNVA010000042.1:0-2864 GCA_964400575.1 uncultured Thermodesulfobacteriota bacterium
TTTTTTCGGCGCAGGGTTCGCCTACGATGCCTATGTGGTGGCGTTCCGTATTCCCAACCTCCTTCGAGACCTGTTTGCCGAGGGCGCCCTCAGCTCTGCCTTTGTGGCGGTATTCACCGACTACCGGACCAGGAAGGGCACCGAGGAGACCTGGCGGCTGGCCAACACGGTCATTACCGCAGCGCTTGTGATTGTCGGGTGCTTCTCGATTTTTGGCATGCTCTCCTCGGGCTTTATCGTGCGCCTCATGAGCCCTGATTTTGCCAAAGTGCCGGGCAAGATAGAGCTTGCGACATTCATGACCACGATCATGTTTCCGTTTCTGCTGCTGGTGAGCCTGTCGGCCATTGCCATGGGTATACTCAACAGCCTGGGCCGTTTCTTCATGCCCGCCATGGCTTCAAGTTTTTTTAACCTTGGCTCCATTGTGTCGGGCGTACTGCTCAGCTTCTGCATGCCCTGGGTGGGGCTGCATCCTATCGTGGGTATGGCGGTGGGAGTGCTGGTGGGTGGTTTTCTGCAGCTGTGGGTTCAAAGGCCGTCACTGCGCAAGGAAGGGTTCCGCTACCGGCCGGTATTTGATTTCACCGACCCCGGACTTATACGGGTTGGCAAACTGATGCTGCCGGCGGTCGTCGGCCTTGCCGCAGTTGAGGTTAATATATTTATAAATACGTTTTTTGCCGCAAGCTGTGCAGAAGGCAGTGTCTCGTGGCTCAATTACTCCTTCCGCATCATGATGTTTCCGATAGGGTTGGTCGGCGTCTCGCTGTCCATCGCCACCATGCCGGCAGTGTCGCGCTATGCAGCGCAGGGCGACATCGCGGGCCTGCGGGAAGCCTATGTCTCCTCAACCGTGCTGTCATGTATTTTTTCCGTGCCTGCCACCGTGGGCCTCATCGTGCTTGCCGACCCTATCATCCGCGTCATCTACCAGCATGGCCGGTTCACCCCCGCCGACACAGCCCAAACTGCGGGAGCCCTTGCGCTCTATGCCGTGGGCCTTTTTGCCTACTCGGCCCAGAAAATTGTGGTGCCGGTCTTTTATGCGCTGAACAAGCCCCGGTACCCTGTCATCGCCTCGTTTTTCACCGTGGCGCTCAATATCTGTTTTGTTCTGGCATTCCTGGGGCCCTTCCAGCACCGGGCCATCGCGCTTTCCACATCATTGTGCATGATGGCCAATTTTCTCTACCTCAGTTTTATGCTCTACCGTCAGGTGCAGGGCTATGACATCAGGCGCATTATCCGGAGCCTGGTGCGGATAGTGCCCGCGTCGCTGGGCATGGGCCTTGTAGCCTACGGGGTTAACCGCCTCTGTGCCGAAAGTTTCGGCACCGGCGTACTCGGCGCACTGGAGGCTCTTTTTGCCGCTATTGCCGCAGCCGGGCTCTTTTATGGCGCGGCCATAAGCATGGCGGGCATCCGGGAGCTTGCGCCGCTGCGCCGCAAGCTTGCAGGCCTGCTCTTTAAGAAAAACGCATGAATGGCACCGGCCCTGATTTATCTGGCGCGCCGGAGCTGTTTATTGTTGCCCTATTTTTTGAAATGGGATATGTTTCCCACCATTCCCGCATATATATAACCCACCAGAATACACGACACAGGAGGATGGAGGATGAGAAAAAAAGGACTTATCTGTACCGCTTTGCTTGTTTGCTCGAGCCTGCTTATACTGAACGGGTCGGCATTCGCCGGAGGATTTGCGCTGTATGAAGGCAGCGTGCGCGCCAATGCCCTTGGCGGCTCGGTAATCGCCAAGGCCGATGATCCGGGGGCGGTATTTTTCAACCCCGCTGGCATTACGCAGCTGCCGGGCATGCAGACGGCAATGGGCGTTTCCATCATTATGCCTTCAACCCATGTGACCACCGAACGGTTCGGCCGCAGCGACGACTCCCAGCTGAAGTGGAACTATTTCGCGCCGCCCTATGCCTATCTTACCTATCAGCTCAATGACCGCCTGTGGCTGGGCGCGGGTTTTTTTGCGCGGTTCGGTCTGGGAACGGAGTTTGATGAAGACTGGCCCGGCGCCACCAACAGCTACAATGCCTTTGTGCGCGTGGTGGAGTTCAACCCCAACATCGCCTGGAAGGTGGACGACAAGCTGTCGCTTTCGGCCGGTGTAAGCCTTGCCCGTATGGACCTGAAGCTTGAGTCTAAGGCGCCTGCTCTCGGCTATGATACAAGCCTTACCGGCAACGGTTACGGCGTTGGCTACAATCTCGGAGTGCACTACAAGCTGCTCGACTGGGTGAAGCTTGGCCTCTCCTACCGCAGCAAAATACGCGTCAACCTCAGCGGCCGCTCAGACTTCATTCAGCCCGGCTGGGCCAGCGCCAGCGGGCTTTTCCGTGATGGCGCTATCGACTCCCATGTGACGCTGCCCGATTCACTGATGCTGGGTGTTAATTTTCAGGTTCTGCGCAACCTGAGCATCGAGCTGAGCGGCGTCTATACCCGCTGGAGCTCATTCGACCAGATGAGCATACAATTTGACAACAATGTTGCCGGTATGGGCCGCGTGACCAAGGGCAAGGATTGGCGTGATGTATGGCGCTGGCAGATCGGCACCGAGTATGGTGTCACGGACTGGTGCGACCTGCGCGCCGGGTTCGTGTATGACAACGGCCCGATCCCGCGGCACACGATTGACTATCTTGTTCCGTCCAATGACCGGTTGCTGTACTGCCTCGGCACGGGCTTCAAGTGGCGCTCCTGGACGCTTGATCTTTCCTACACGTATTTGATCGGCAAAAACCGCAGCAACAATGCCCGGCCTGCAGACGGCGTCCTGAAGGGCCGCGCGCATGAGGGCATCACGCATATTGTCGGCTTCGGCGTAGGGTATAAGTTCTGATTTT
>CAYNVA010000043.1:0-4066 GCA_964400575.1 uncultured Thermodesulfobacteriota bacterium
GTCTGAGAAGAACAGAATATGGGACATTTCGTCAAGGGCCGCCGATTTAAATGAATCTGACAGCGTCTCATCAACACCTTTTGCCGAAATCCGGTGGCATATATACTGAAGCGTCGCCTGAAATTCTTCGTTCATGTTTTCCCTAAGACAGTTCAGCACGTCCTCTCGATCCCGCTCGTTTTTGAATTGCATCATGTCTATTGGTCCTTTTAGAGGTTTTGTTTCTACAAAAACAGCTGTAAGTACTGCTAATATTCTTTATTTAATGTTTAAGGTGCTTTAGAAAAGAAGCCAGAATTCAGTAGTCAGAATTCAGAATGGAAGACACATCGGATTCAAGGAGCGCACTTGTTTTTTCCAGACAATAAGATACTGAAACGCCCCCACTGTTTTTTTTATGCGGATTGCTGAATTCCAAGTCCTTAATTCTGGCTTCTGGATTCTGACTTCTAGTTTTTATGACCCACGGATTTGGCCAGGAGGTGACGTTTTTTTTTACCCATCATAGCGCAATGCATATAAAAGGCAAGCATTGCTCGAGCCTGACACGGGGGAGGCTTTACCATTGACAGGCAGCTGCAGGGCGTCTTATACTTAAAAGCCTGCCGAATCATTATCAGGGGAGTATACCGATGCTTAAAGAGGGCTTCAGTCTGCGATTTTTTTTGATTATGCTGTGTGCGGTATTTGCGCTCGGTACGTTTGGATTCATGATGCTGGAGCCGGTATCACTGCTGGACGCACTCTATTTTAATGTTGTTACCATCGCAACCGTCGGCTATGGCGATATCCATCCTGTCACCCCGGCAGGCAAGCTGCTTGCCATGGTGGTCATCATTACGGGTGTCGGTGTTTTCCTCGCAGTCATTGCCACGGTGACCGAGAACATGCTCAAAAAACACGAAAAGCAGCAGCGGATGGAGCGGCTCAATGTGGCTATCGGCCTTTTTTTCAGCGAACTGGGCACCGGGCTGCTTGCGCTTTTTGCCCGCCATGATGTACAGCTGGATCTCATTGAGCAGAACCTTATCATCGGCAACAGCTGGACAGCCGCTGATTTTTCCGCTGTGCAGCTTCGCCTGCAGGACTATGACTATATGGTGGATATCAACAGCCTGGAGCTTGAAGAGCTCAAGCATTACTTTGATGCAAAGCATACGCTGCTGCTGCGCCTGATGGAGAATCCCAATCTGAGCGAGCATGAAAGTTTTACCGATATGCTCATGGCGGTATTTCATCTGCGGCAGGAACTGCATGCGCGGGCGACATTAACCGGCCTTCCCGCTTCGGACGTGGATCATCTGGCCTATGACATCAAGCGGGCCTACGGCATGCTCGTAAAGCAATGGCTGTACTATATGTGGCATCTCAAGGAGAGCTATCCCTTTCTGTTCTCCCTTGCCGTGCGAACCAATCCCTTTGACCGGAACGCCTCAGCCATTGTTTCCTGATACGGCTCAGCTGGTTTTTTCATCCATCGCCACCACGAAAGCGCCCGGATACCCGTTTTGCTTCAGCCTGTCGGCTTCCTTTTGCGCCTCCTGCAGGTCTTTGTATGCCCCGACCTGAACGCGGTAATAGCGTTCGAGTTCGCGGTCGCGTGCAGTGGGCGGCTGAACAGAAACTTTTTCATAGCTTTGCTGCAGGGCTTTGCGTAAATTGAGTGCATTTGCAACCTGCTGAAATGCTCCTACCTGGATGGAGAAATTGCCGTACTGGAAATTGGGCACCGCCTCAGCCTTCCAGACGGTTTTACCTTTCATCTGTGTCTGCTCGGCCACCTGTACCGCCTCAACCCTGACCGGGATGGTGCCGGGCTGCAGCATGCCCAGCTTCTGTGCCGCAGTATAGGAAAGGTCTATAATCCGGCCGGATACAAACGGGCCACGGTCATTGACGCGCAGGATGACCATTGCTCCATTGCTTTTATTGATGACCTTAACATGGGTTCCCAGCGGCAGGATTTTATGCGCTGCAGTCATATCGTACATATTGTAGACTTCGCCGCTTGAGGTGGGCTTGCCATGGAAAATATCGCCATACCAGCTTGCGATACCGTCTTCCGTATAGCCAAGGGCTGATGGAATGGGGTAGTACCAGACGCCGTATATCTGATAGGGACGCTGGCTTCGCGGCATGCCGGCTATCGGTTGTGGTTTTTCCTGAGGCGGTGGCACGGGAACCGCACAGGCGCAAAAAAGAAAGGCCGATGCCAGAATGAAAGCGCATGCCTTGATATGTATGAGGACGAACCTGTGTTTCATGATGAGCACGGCACCTGTTTGCATATGGTGTGTGAAAATATCATTCAAAGAAGCACAGCGCAAGAAAAAGAGGATATACCTCACAGGATACACCCTTTCAGGAATATGTGCTGCCTGCTCATGCGGGCTTCTCAGCAGGCGCGGTTGCGCTGCGTGCCGCCGGATTGGACAGGGCAGGTCTGAGCGTGGAACCTTCTGTAAAACCTGTTTATTCCATTGCATAATGTAAATTTTTATTGACTTCACGGGTTTATCTGTTATGCCTTTATACGGAAGTTTAAACGAGGTTCAAATTCAAAATTTTTCGGAAGGCGCCAGTATGAAGCTCTACAAGGAAATTCTGACCAAGACTCTTGAGACGATTGTAAATCACTACGGTAAGGATCATTTCGCGGACCTGACCAAGACATTCATCTGCCCCAAATGCAGCACCGCATATCTTTCTTTTATCTCTTCGGATATCATTCTCTACAGCAATGCAGGCAGCAATGGCTGGCGGATCTACGGCGTGCTTGAGGAGGATGAATCTCTTGATAGAATTTGTGACTGTCAATAAGCGATCACTTTAACCAGGGGGAGAAACAATGGCAGAGAACGAAACCGCAAAACAGGATGAAGTGATAACCGGAGAATACAAGGGAAATCCGGTCATAACCCTGCCCATCGGGCCACGGGGCGGATTCACGTTCGGGATTACCAAGGCCAGGGCAATTTTGAAGTATCTTGACGATATCAAAGCCTTTATTGAGAAAAATGAAACCAAGAAGGAATAACCCTTGTTCTCGCGCAGTTGCATAAGGGTTACCCGGCAGGATGTGCTGCAGCAGTTCTGCCTTTTCTTTATGGTGCGCCCGGCATGGGCGATTCGTGAGAAGGCGCATGATTTAATCGATGCTGTATCTCATTCCTATTGTTAAAAAGTGCCTCTGCTTTTTTATTGACTAAATAGTGCTTTCTTGTAATAGTTCGGTTACCAATTTGTCAGGAGTGAAATAGAAGCTTGACGGTATGGTTTTTTCTTGTAATAGTTCGGTTACCAATTTATAGGGAGTGAAATAAAATCACTCCGGCATCGACCAGGCAACTGCAGAGTATTGTTTTTTGTCATACTTCGGTCACGATACAAGAAAAATTTTTTTCAGGGGGTATCGATTATGAAAAAGACGACCTTTTTATCAGCAGTGCTCATCACGCTAGTTTATTCCCTTTCCTTTCTGTCTCCCGCCCACGCCGTCATAGAACTCATGGACGGCAAGCTTATCCTGAACGGATATGTAAAAGAATCGATTTTTTACCGTACCCAAATGAAGGATGTTGACAAAAAGTATCATCAAAATTCAATGGACTATGACGTGACCGCCGGCCTTTTCGAGGCACTCTATACCTTCAATGCGGATGAAGATTACACCCTGCGCGGTTTTGCCGGCTTCAAGTACTGGTGGGAAAAAGCTACCATGTTTGATGATAAGCTGGATCGCTACATACCAGACCGTGACAAAAGGGACTATGAACGCCCCAGGGATTTTGATGATGATATACTGACCGAGGCATATATCGACTATATGAAGGGCCCGCTGCAGATAAAGGCAGGCAAGCAGATTGTGATCTGGGGGCAGCTTGATATCCAGCGCGTGGCGGATGTCGTTAACCCGATTGACCTGCGCAAAGGTGCGCCCGGCATCGACAACTGGGAAGAGGTCAAGCGCGGGATATGGATGATCCGGTCAATCTACAAATCGCAGCTTCCCGGCGATCTGCAGTTTGAGACCATTATTAATCCCGGCGACTATCGCGGGATAGAA
>CAYNVA010000044.1:0-2555 GCA_964400575.1 uncultured Thermodesulfobacteriota bacterium
CACGACACTCATCCCTAACCCTGACAAACCTGATGAAACAATTAAAAACACCATCGAGAGTTTTTACAATGTTGCGCCCGATCGCATGTGCAATCTCGGCATAGAATACAGCTTCCTGCGCCACTTCAAATGTGACCTTGAGATAAATTACATCGATAAGCGCAAGCTCGGGCAGACAAGCACCGATAAAAACACCCCGCAGCACCTTGGGGGATTTGCTACCTTTGATGCAAATCTTTTCATTACAGGACTGCCGCTTAAAAATCTAGAGCTTGCGCTGAAGCTGCGCAATATCACCGATCGCCATTACACCACGCGCGGCGTTTTCGGCAATGTCGATGGCGAGGGCAGCAAAGCGTATTTTGTAATTAAGTATAAATTCTAGCGGCGGTTTTTTAATTGAAAAAAAACTTCGCTGGCAAGCCCGCAAGCTTTCCAGCTGGCATGCAGGAACCCTTGTTGCTGAACATAAAATCACAAAGCAGGATTCCCGGATGCCACAGGAAGAATTCAATGGCCCTGATCGGCTACTGTGCCTGCTTCATTATCCGCCTGCTGCTGCGGCTGCGCTACCGCATCACGGTTCAGGGGCTTGCGCAGGTGCGCAGAAAAGGCGCGCGGGGCGTGCTGTTTCTGCCCAACCATCCAGCGCTTATCGATCCGGTCATCATCACCACCCTGCTGTTTCCCTTATTTCAGGTGCGGCCCCTCGCCTTTGAGGAACAGATCAGCCGGCCGGTGCTCGGCTGGCTGTGCCGCTGCATCGGCACGATTGCGATGCCAGACATGCTCCATGCGGGCAAGCGCTTTAAGGAAATCGTTGGGCTTGCATTTGCAGCAATTATCGACGCGCTCCAGAAGGGGCAAAACGTGGTTATCTATCCGGCGGGCCGCATCTATCGCAGCCGCTTTGAAAATCTGCGCAATACCCGGGCAGTGAGCGCCATCCTGCAGGCTTGCCCCGATGCGCGCATCGTTCTGGTGCGCACCACGGGCCTGTGGGGGAGCTCCTTCGGCTGGGCCCCGGGCCAGGCGCCGGACATGGACGCCGCATTGAAAAAAGCTTTCCGCGCGCTGCCTGCAAACGGCATTTTCTTTTCACCCCGCAGGCCTGTGCGCATCGAGTTTGTGGAGCCCGACGACTTCCCGCGTTCAGCCGACCGCAGGACCATCAACCGCTACCTTGAGGCCTTCTACAATGCCGGGGCGCCCCCCAATACCTATGTGCCCTATACCTGGTGGGAAGGCGGCAGCGCGCGCGAGCTGCCCGACCCGGATATAAAAAACAACGGGAAAATTCCATAAAAGCTCCCACTACCTCAAACTCACCCACAGCGCCTCAGCCCAGTCTCAAAGCATAAACGGACCCACATCAAATTGAGCACAGGCTGTAACGATTAGAAAATTCAATGCAAGCTACGGAACATAATTCAATATTTTCTTGAATTTTTGAAATTAATATACTATAAAATACTTATAAGTTAATTTATTATTGAATTTTGGAGGGAATATGAATACCAGCAAGGTGTTCAAAATCGGCGCTAAGATTCGCTCATATAGAACCCGCCTGGGCTTAAAACAGCAGGATCTTGCCGAAAAAATGGGGTTTAGCAACTCTGAAACCATTTCGAAGATAGAGCAGGATAAACGAGAGTTGAAGGCATGGGAGTTGGCCAAAATTGCCAAAATTTTATACGTTGATCTTACCGATTTGCTTGCTGTCGAAGAAATTCCTGAAATCCAGCCTGTTTTGTGGCGACAGGAGCCAAAGGTAAATAAGGCGGAGATGGAGCACGTATTCCAAAAATTCTGCGAAGATTTCGATATGCTGGAAAAATTAAGCGGCGAACAGCCTGTTTACCAGCCCCTTCCCCAGATGGAGACAGACCCGTTTAAAATTGATTATAAAGATGCAGAGCGCTTTGCGGATACTATTCGCAGCACGTTGAACCTTGGCGATCTGCCAGCTAGAGTGCTGGAGAAGACGCTGCAGGATCGGCATGGAATAAAAATATTGTATAAGGAGCTTGATGAAGGTTCTGCCGCAACAACCATCGGCCGTTATGGCCCTGCCATACTCATGAACAGTAAAGAAGCGCCATGGCGGCGAAACTATAATTTTGCCCATGAAATTTTTCACCTCATAACATGGGAAAGCATCCCGCCCAATCTGCTTGCTGAAAAAAAAGAGCTTTGGGAGAAGATCGAAAAACTGGCCAATGCTTTTGCTTCCTGCCTGCTGCTCCCGGCAGATGCCCTTAGGCTTGCTTTTGACGACCGGGTTGTTGACGGTAAGATTAAATATGTTGATCTGGTCGATATTGCACGGAATTTTGATGTTTCAACGCAGGCGCTCCTCTACCGCTTAAGAAGCTTGGGGAAAATTTCGCAGGAAGTAGCCGACAAACTCAACCAGGATGACACGTTCAAGGGCATCGACCGTGCCTCTATGAGTGCTGTCTGGTGGCATCCTCCCAAATTTCCTGAACCTTTCGTCAGACTCGCCTTTATCGCATATCAAAAAGGGACTCTTTCGAAAATGAAGCTGGCACATC
>CAYNVA010000045.1:0-3864 GCA_964400575.1 uncultured Thermodesulfobacteriota bacterium
AATAAAATATATATTCCGATAACGGAATATTAGCATTCACCAGCAGGCCTGTCAAGTATTTTTTTACCGGAAAGAATAGATATGCTTGCGGCCTGCGAAGGTGGGGGGTGAGCCGAACAACCCGGTCAGCCAGCCTGAGTAGTGCCTGAACGAAAAGTCATTTTTTTGTAGGTTGCGTTAAGCCCGGAAGAAACCGTTGGGTTTCGTACCTCCACCCAACCTAGGCAATTTGCACTATTGTAGAGGCGGGTTTCAAACCTGTCTCTACAAATCATAAGGGCGAACCCAACAAATCCATGGTTCAGGGTTTTCGTTCAGACATTAAGTAAGTAAGTATGTTTTTATGGCCTTGACAAAGGGAGAAAAAATGGTATACATATGTATAGTAAATGTACATATACCAAATTCAGGGGCGGACGGACATGCAGGCAAAGAAGAAAAAAACCGTTACAAACGGGATTACCATGGAGCTGGTTACCAATTTTCAAAAGATGTTCCGGTGCCTTGATTTTGGCAGAAGCCTGAAAGGGAAAGCGCCTGTGCTTACTGTTACCCAGATGCGCGTGCTTTCTTTTTTCAATGAGAAGGACGTGGTGTACATTTCCGAGGTGAGCCGGAGCCTCGGAATGTCGATCCAGAGCGTGAATAATCTGGTCAGCCGTCTTGAGGTTCTGGGTTATGTCGAGCGTTCAAAGAATGCTGAAGACAAGCGCCTGTCCGACATCAGGCTTACGGAAAAAGGAAGCGCGGGGTTTGAGATGTTTCGCAGCGAACAGCTTGAGATAGTTGCAGGCATTGTGAACCAGCTTGAGCCCGCAGAGCAAAAGATGCTTGTCGCAAGGGTTGCGAACGCCGCGCTTATTTTGGAAAAGGCAGCCATGAAAGCGGCAGAAGGGGCAAAAGGGGAGAGGTGAATGGTAAAGAGGGTTGATAGTTACCGGTTACCGGTTGACGGTTCAAATACTAATTGAAGAGTGACGAGCGACAATTCACGAAACTACAACTTTTAGCCTTTTACTTTATTTAAACAGTGGAGAATGTGACATGAAAACAATGAAAGGGCTTGATTTTTGGACAAAAAGCGCTGTCTGGCTCGAGTTGGCCATACCGGGGTACTTTTTCGGCAAGACCTTCGGCACATCGGATGCCAAGTACCGGGCCCTCGACCAGTTCATGTACCCGGATGCTTTTATCAAGCTGACCGGTATTTTTCGGGATATGCTGCCTCATGAGTTTTATTACACGAGCAGGTTTCTGGGCGTTTTTTCCGGCGCTATGATCGGCATTATCTGGGCCCTGCTGCTGGGGCTGTTCTACAAATGGGTGCTCAAGGACTGGGCCTATGCCAAGGCAGCCCGCATAGGCTCCCTTGCATTCATCCTGATCGCGCTTTTGACCGGATTCATGGCTGATTTTTTCAATGAGAATATCGGCATGTCGCTGCGGATGGAGCAGAAGGCCCCCGATGAGCAGATCGGCCGCTGCCTTGTGCAGGACTACGGCGGATTTGAAAGGGGTACGAGAATCACTGAAGAAAATGCGCCCATGCTGGCGGCCTACGGCACGGTCAAGACCAACAATCCGGCAGGCGCGCGGGGTTGGTGGTACGGCTCCATCGCATTTATGTACACATGGTTTCTTCTATATTTTTTCTGCGCTCGCAAGCTCTATATGCGCAATAAAGTGCCCAAAAAATACTGGTTCAAGCTGCAGATGATCAATTTCACGTTCCTGCTCATCTACCTGCGCATGGGGTTCGGCATCTCCGCCGAGGAATTCCGTTTTATCGTAACCCGGGCGCCCTATATTTTCGGAGGAAACTGACATGAATCTGACAATGGGAGCTTTCACCTCAAAAGAAGATTTCACGCGCCATGTTCGCAATATGGCAGGTTTGGGGCTCATCCTCTATGTGTGGGGGATACTGACCGGATATGTGCCCAACTGGATCTCCGTCATGGTCGCCATCGGAGGCCTTACGCTGCAGTTTGCCGAATTTTACTGGGGCCGCACCAGGGGCGCGGGCTACTTCTGGACCTATCTAGCAATTCAGGGGTTTTCGAATTTCGCCCCTTTCCAGTTCCGGCCGGACCAGGAGGCATGGAAGATTGACACCAATAAGATCATCGCCTGGGAGTTCGGCGGCCAGGGCATGCCTGCCTTCACCGGAGCCGGTCTGCTCTGTGCCCTGCCCGTAGTGCTCTATACATTATATATTGCGATCAGGCTTCTGAAAACGCCGCCCGACCCGGCTGCTAAAGCTCACCGGACGGTTGCCTCCAAGAAGGGGCGCATATTTTTCCAGAGCGTCATGTTCGGCTGGTACCTGGTGCTGTTCGCCTCGGGCATGACCTCGCGGCCCGTTTCAAATCCCGAACTGTTCTTCTGGTTTTTAGCCATGATGTTTGGTTCCCTGCTTCTGCCCTTTTTCATTGGCCGGTGGTTCTGCGGCTGGATGTGCCCGGTGGGGGTGTTTCAGGACAGCATCTGGCGGTTCTATAACTTCAAAGGCCTTATCAAAATCTCAGATACATTTAAATCCACTATCAACCGCATCTACGTTCCCGCATTCATGGTGTTGACGATCATCATCATATATACCTTCGAGCGCGTGTTTCAGCTTGCCTCATCGGCCGAGATGATGCGCGACCCGAACTGGACCGCTCTCTGGAAGCCCATGGTCTGGACCAAGGTGCTCACCAACGGCATGTTCATCGGCTCGATGCTGTTTGCCTATCGCATCTACTGCCGCTACTTCTGCTGGTATATCGGCTACCGCGTCACGCTGGGGCAGCCGTCGCTGTACCGCGTGCCGTTTATGACCGAGCGCTGCCGCATCTGCCCGGACTGCAAGCCCGAGAAGAACTGCGTTATGGGATTTGAGTTTCAGTCCGTGCCAGAGGGCGAGGAGGAGCTCTCCATTCGCTCTATCGGCGAGGTTCCCGTTAACTGCAATCTTTGCTATGAGTGCCGCGACCTGTGCCCCCATGGCGTTTTCAAGAAAAACATCGAGCGCATCAATGTCATCCCGGAGCGCTGCATCGGCTGCAGGTTATGCGAGCTTGCCTGCTCGGGCGGCCGCCTCGGGGTGTTTGATCCTGCGCGCTCCAATATCCAGATCGAGATGGAAGGAACTCCTGAACTGCCGGTGCCGAAGATACTGGGCACGTGCGACGGCTGCAATGGCGATCCCAAATGCATCAAGGTGTGCCCGGCCCGCGTCATCATCTGGGACAAGGACGGAGTGCGCAAAGGACTCGAGCCCAGTCGGCCCGGTCTTGTGCTGCAGCTGTTGACACGGCTGAACCCGTTCAGGAAAACACCGCTACCATGCCCTACACCCTGCGCAGCCTATCCGGCAGGGTGCCTGACATGCGAGATCAACGCGGCCCGCCAGGCCGCTCAGGTGAAAGGAGATGCAGCATGAGCCGCGCAAAACTCTATAAGGGCTATACCCGTAAAATTATCCGGGTCAATCTCACCGACGGCAGCACTGCGATTGAGGAGATGCCCAATGGACAGCTTATGAAATATATAGGCGGGGCGGGCCTTGCCAGCCGCATGCTCTATGATGAGCTTGAGCCGGGTCTTGATCCGCTGTCATACCGCAACAAGGTGATATTTCTCGCAGGCCCCCTTGCCGGCACCAGCGCCCCGACGGGCAGCCGCATCGGCGCGTATACGAAATCGCCCATGACAAATGGTTTTTTTCATTCATCTGCCGGCGGCAGCTTTGCCGCTGAGCTGAAATTTGCCGGCTTTGACGGCGTCGTGATCGAAGGCAGGAGCGAAAAGCCGGTGTACCTGTTTATCACCAATAACCTTGTGGAGCTCCGGGATGCCGCTCACCTGTGGGGCGAGCGC
>CAYNVA010000046.1:0-2208 GCA_964400575.1 uncultured Thermodesulfobacteriota bacterium
GGCAAATATTGGGAGCCGCATCCAGGAAATCATGAAAAGCAATCAGCTTATTCTCGACCTGGATGACAAAACACTCATCATACCTTTTTCCAGCATTCAGCATATTGAAGTATCACCTCCGATGCAGAAGCTGCCCCTGACGGCCATTAAAGACATTCGACAGCTTCAGGAGTAGCCGCTCCGGGCCGATTGAATGCCGGCCGGGTAATAAGTGCAGAATGAAAGGCAACGGGTGTTTCATCCTGCCCCGTCACCTCCAACCCGATGCAAAATGTGCAATAAACTGTACGGGGAGGAGTTTATTAATGGCTTATGCAATTATTCGCTCCGGCGATACCGTCGCGCACGTCTGGCTCTCGGGCGTCATGCAGGTGAACAGGCCTGACAAAGCATGCCCGGAGCGAAGTCGAAAGGCGAAGCGTGTCCGGCGAAAGGGTCGATAAAAAACTGCCGCACTCATCCGCAAAGCGGATTTAGGCCCGTTTAAAAAAATTAGAGTCCCGAAATAAATGACAAAGTCGTTTGATTCGTTGGATTGATTTAATTCCAGCTTCTGGATTCTGTCTGCTGAATTCCGGCTTCTGTTTTCATGCGGGTATGCTGGGTAGCGGAAAAGGCGGTAAGGGGCGTTGGCCTATTTAATCTACCTTTAATCTATTGGAAGGGAATAGCTCATGAAGAGACAACTTTGTGTCAGTGTTTTACTGTGTGCAGTGCTGCATATTTCTTCCTCCGGCGCGGGGGCGCAGCAGACCGGGTATCAGAGCCCCCCGCTGATGCTCAAAAGCGCCGATTTCGTTCCTGCGGCGCTGCTGACCGGGGCTGATTACCGGGTAGCCGAAGAGGTCAAGAACGATGGCCTGGTCAATGAATACAGCGTAAAGGACCCGGCCGGAAGCGCCGCAATTGAAAGCACGCAGGCGCTTATGATCTATATAAAAGAGCGCACCGCGCTGGAAAACATACAAAAAATTTCAAAATCAGATGAGTTCAAGGAGGCGTTTAAAAAAGCCGGCCTCGGCCCCTACAACACGGCCAAGGGTCTTGTGACCGAGCCTGTGGATACGGTGAAAAAGATCGGTACCGGCATCGGCCGGTGGTTCAGCGATGTCGGGACCTCCATCGTCAGCAAGGACCCAAACCAGCCCAGTGTCGCCAAGACCGCCCTGGGGCAGGCTGCGGCAAAACGCATGTTTGCCTACCGACTTGATGTAAATCCCTATACGGCCAACAAGGAGCTGCAGGATAAGCTCGATGAGCTTGCCTGGGTATCATTTGCCGGCGGCCTGACCGTGAAAGCCGCTTTTGCAGCCATTCCCGATATTCCCGGCACGGTGATCAGCCTGTCGAGCACTTCGGACTCGATGAAAAAAAAGGTGCGCGATAAATCTCCGGCAGAGCTGCACAGCATCAACAAAAAGGCTCTCCTGGCCATGGGCGTGACGCCCCAGCTGGCTGATGAATTTTTAAATAACTATCTTTTCGACCCTTATGATAAGGCGCTCATTGTGGGCGCGCTTGAAAGCATGCAGGGCGTACAGAACCGCTCGGTCTTCATCTGGAACTGCTTTGGCGTCAAGGACCGGTCAGTGGCGCTGTTCGCGCGCCAGCAGGCAGAATGCATGGCGGCGTATGCGTCGGCAGAAAAGAGTATTAAAAGCATGGTTGATATACAGGGAAAGGCGTTTTTGAGGACCGGCGACAATAGTGTTGTGGGTGTTTTCCCTCTTGACTATATAGCCTGGACAGAGAATCTTGATCAGAAGGAGCGGCTCTTTTCCGCAGCCATTGAAAAAATAAAAGGCGTGACGGGCAGGCGGCTCATTGTGTACGGCAAGGTCGACCCCCGGGCCCGCGCCGTGCTTGAGCAGCGCGGCTGGAGCATTGCTGAAAAAAAATCGCTTATTACTGCTCCGTAGTACCAATACCGGAATTGATGCGCATGCCGCGCACCGATAACTAACAAAAAGGAGAAGAAGAAATGAAAAAGATGTATGCAGTTCTGATGGCGATTATTTTGACGGCAGCACTGTCTGCCTGCGCAACGACGAAACAGGAAGCGCCTGCAGCCCCTGAAGTAACTGTTGCAGCTGCCAAATCTGTTGACCAGCCGGGCGGCATTGTCGGCCAAAAAGTTGTAACCAGAGTCATCGTGGATTCCATTGATTACAAAGAGCGCACCGCAGTGCTCCGCGACAGCGACGGCGC
>CAYNVA010000047.1:0-4709 GCA_964400575.1 uncultured Thermodesulfobacteriota bacterium
AAAGGCGCGATCCTTGAGCACCCCGCGGCATGCCAGGAGGCAAGAAATCTTGGGCGCGATATTTTAAAAATATAGGGTGGGCTCGGCCCGCCGAAAACAAACTGCACATTTCGAAAGGGAGGCCCTCATGGCAAACCATATCATCATCGGCAACAGCGTGGCTGCAAACGCTGCAGCGGAAAGCATTCGCGCAGCAGACAAAAGTAGCCCCATAACCATTTTTTCAAAAGAAAAGGTCCCCTTCTATTATGTGCCGGCCCTACCCGAATTTCTCTCGGGCCAAAAAGACCTCACGAGCATCACCCTCCACAATGAGCAGTGGTACAGGGACAACGGGATACAGCTGCATCTGGACACCGAAGTCACCGCCATCGATCCGAAGGCAAAAAATATCACCACACGGACGGGCACAACGTTTCCCTATGACAGGCTGCTGATCGCCACCGGCGGCTACTCGTTCATTCCGCCCATACCGGGAGCAAACAACGCCGGCGTCTTCGGCCTTCGAACCTTTGCGGATGCCGAAGCCATTAAGGGAAAAATTGCACAGTCAAAAGAGCTTGTGCTCATCGGCGGAGGACTTCTGGGCCTGGAAGCAGGCAATGGCCTTCGCAAGGCCGGGTTGAAAATCTCTGTGGTGGAATTCTTCCCGCGCCTGCTGCCCCGCCAGATGGATGTGCCGGGAGCCGCCATCCTGCAGAAGGAAATGGAGAAAATGGGCTTCAGCTTTTATCTGGGCGCTAAGACAAAGGACATCAGCCGCGAGGGAGACAAACTGTTTGTCAATCTCGAAGGCGGTGAAAAGTTACCCGCAGACATGGTGCTTGTGTCAGCCGGAGTCCGCCCCGAAGTGGCCCTTGCAAAAGCCATCGGCCTTGAAATTGACAAGGGCCTTAAGGTCGACGACTCCATGCAGACCTCCATCCCCGGCATCTATGCCGCAGGCGATCTCATCGAGCACCGCGGCATGTTCTACGGCATCTGGCCTGCGGCCATGGAGCAGGGCCACGTGGCAGGAACTGTCATGGCAGGCGGCAGCGCCCGGTACGGCGGCACCGTGATGTCCAATACGCTGAAGGTTGTGGGCATCAACCTGACCGCAGGCGGCGATATCGACGCCGACGCAAAATTTAAATCTATTGTTGTTCAAGACACGGCACAGGCCGTCTACCGCAAGTTCGTCATCAAAGACAATCTTCTTGTTGGCGCAATTCTCTTCGGCGACAACCGCGGCAGCGACGAGGTGCTTGCAGCCATCAATAACAAAAAGGATGTTTCTGCGCTCAAAGCCGATCTGGCAAAGCCCGATTTCGACTGCGCGCGGCTGAGATAATAAACTGCCGCCAGGGGGCTGGCCAGCGCTGCCAGAAGAAAAAATTTCCAATGTATTCGATTGAGGGCTTACAGTGGAAGACTTTAAAACAGGCATCGGAGACCGGTATCAGGATGAAACGAAATACAGCCGCGGCTGTATGAAGGTTTACTCTAAGGACGTGTTTGAACGGGCCGGGCAGTACAAGCAGTATCCGGACGCCATACAGGTGCTGCAGCTGCCGCACCACAAGCCCGCGGCAGGGGCTGATTTTTGGGATATCCTCGTGCGCAGGCGCTCGCAGCGTGACTTCACCGATGCTGCTGTATCACTGGACGAGCTTGCTTTGCTTATCTTTGCGGCGCAGGGTTGCACCGACAAGTGGGGAGACACCCTGTTCCGGGCATCCCCCTCGGCAGGCGCGCTGTATCCGGTTGAAACCTATGTGCTTGCCAACCGCATCCAGGCCATCAATCCCGGAATCTACCATCTTAACATTCCCGGGCAGTCCCTTGAGCTTATCCGGCCCGGCGATTTTAGCCGCTCTTTTGCAAGCGCAGCGCTCGACCAGGAAATGGCCGGCCAAAGCGCTGCCGCATTCATCTGGACCGCCATTCCCGGCCGCAGCAAATGGAAGTACCATGAGCGGGCATACCGCTATATCTATCTGGATGCGGGACACATCGGCCAGAACTTCTGCCTTGCCGCAACAGCGCTCGGTCTGGGCTGCTGCACCATCGGCGCTTTCTTCGACAGCGAGGTCAACGAAATTATCGGCGTCGACGGCGAGCATGAGACAGCCATCTACCTTGGCGCTGTCGGCAGAATACAATCCTGAGCAATCCCGGCAGCAGGCCGGATAAACCCTGAACAATTAAAACAAGGAGAACAGTAATGAAAAAATGGCGCTGTAAAATCTGTGGATATGTTCATGAAGGCCCTACACCTCCCGACACCTGCCCCATCTGCGGCGCACCCAAGGACAAATTTGAGGAAGTGAAGTAAATCAAAGAGTCCGGCTTTCAGGACGGATGAGCGTGCAGCCCATCCGTCCTTTTTTCATTTTTACAGCATCCCCCGGGCGGCATCTATCCCAGGCTCAGCCTTCCAAAATAAAAAATGTACGGCTGCATGCCGGCTCTCCATTCGGGTAGCAGTTTTTTTTGTATCCTTTTCACCAGTGAGCTATACTTATAGCAGTGCCTGTTCACTCTGCACACAAAGGAGGTCGCACCATGCCGGGCACCGCCCCGCGATTTATCTGCGACAGCATGCTCGGGCGCCTTGCAAAAAGCCTTCGCATGCTGGGTTTCGACACGCTGTACGCACGGCCCCTGAGCCCGCAGGCGCTTATGCAAAAGGCTTTTGATCAGCAGCGCATCATCCTGTCCCGCCGGACCGTTTTTTCGAAAAGCGCATCAGCCCTCTCCAGTGTCTCTATACGCAGCAATGCTCCGGAAGAGCAGCTGCGAGAAGTCATGACCGCATGCGATATATCAGGAGCCGTCATCAGGCCGTTCACCATCTGTCTGCGCTGCAATGCCCCCCTTGCAGACCTCGCCAGAGAAGCGGCTGCAGGCCGGGTGCCGGACTATGTCCTGGCCACAGTCGATCATTTTGCCGCCTGCCCCTGCTGCTGCCGCGTGTACTGGAAAGGAACGCACTATGACAACATTGCCCGGCATATTGAGAGTTTGCATCTGTAAACCATTTCAAGTAGTATTGGATGAAACAAAAAAGGGCCGCTTCTTTAAAGGGTATATCCCATGGAATCCTTATTCCAGGAAATTTATCACCGCCACTTCAACAATCATGAGCCATATGACGCTTTTGTCTTCCACGCTCGCGAGCAGCTCGACGGCATCAGCCTCGCCGGCAAAAGGGTTCTTGAAATCGGCTGCGGGAGAGGCAATTTTTCGCTCTTCATGGCGCTGACCTGCGCGCCGGCAAAAGTGACCTCGCTGGATGAGGCGGAAGGATGCGGCGCGGATGCTGCATTATTCAAACAGCTGGAGGATATCGCTCAGCAGAACTCGATTCGCACCATCGAGACCATCAGGGTCGATATTGCAGCGACGGATTTTTCGGAAAAAAGCTTTGATGTCATTGTTGCCAACTTCTCCCTTCATCATGCGATACGCTCAGGCGGTTATATTTTCAGGGATCAGGAGGCGCAGAAAGAGATTCTTTTTATTTTTGAAAAGCTGCATCGCTATCTTGCCGATGGCGGGGTTCTTGTTTTGCGGGAAATGTCCAGGATCAATTTCTGGCGGTTCATGCCGTATAAGTGGAAGATGGGCCACATTGAGTGGGATATACATCCGACACTGTGCGAATGGCTGTGGGCTCTTAACAAAGCCGGATTCAAGAATGTTCGGCACGCATTTCTCACCCCCTACTTTCTCAGCAGTCTGCCTTCCCTGCTTGTGCGCAACAGCATCGCCAACTTCTTCTTCTCGTCATCATTTTATCTTTATGCGGAAAAATAAAAATTTTCCGGCACACAATGCATCCAACCGCAAAAAATCCGGGCGATCCGGCACCTGATTTCCTACTCCGGCAGCAGCCGCTCGACCTTTTTTACGGGCGTGCCGTCGCTCCAGCTGCCCATATCAAAGGGTACCTGATGCTGCCCGTCAAGTGCGGCATCAAGAGCTGCGTAAAAGCAGCGGTAATCAAGGGCGTCCTGCTGCGACTGCCCGGTGAGCTCATTGAGCATCTGAATAGGGGCTGCATGGCCGGCTGTCAGGCGCGGCAGGCCATGGCCATCGGACTGTGCGGCATACAGCACCTTTGACGGCGCATATACCAACAGGTCATATGCCTCCTGCTGCTGGGAAAGCGGCGCTATATCGGTATCACTGTTTCCCCACAGCATGATGACCGGCACCTTTACTTCCGGGCCGTAGGCAGGGCCGGTGTAATCGATGAGCGTCACGCGGTCGATGACAAATGCCGGTATGCCGGTTGATGGGTCCATATTGGCATGCGACATAACAATCTGGCGAACCGGCGCGCCTCCTGCGCCCTGCCAGCAGAAAGCGAAAAGTCCGCCCAGCGAATGTCCGTACGCGACGAGCTTGTCTCTATCAACCTTATCGCCAAGCTTTTCAAGAGCCGCATCAACCGATGCCACAGCCCGTGTCAGCATAACGGTCTGGTCAAGATCTTCGGTGGAGGCTTTCTCATCGGAGCGCTGGTATGCGGGGTAAATAACAATATAGCCCTGTTTGGCCAGGTGCTCTATGTGACCATAATAAGTCTCAGGGGCAATGGCAGTGTAGCCGTGCAGAAAAATGACCGCCGGCGCGGTCGTCGTGTCTTTAAGCTTGTCGGGAACGAAATACCATGCCCGCGTTCCGTCGGTGTCATTGCCGACGCTTGCACGGGTATAGGT
>CAYNVA010000048.1:0-8415 GCA_964400575.1 uncultured Thermodesulfobacteriota bacterium
TCTGCTGCCTGAGATCAAAAATGCCGGGGCCGTTTTTATGGGCCGCCATACGCCCGAGCCGGTGGGCGACTATATCGCCGGGCCCAATCACGTGCTGCCTACCGGCGGCACGGCGAGGTTTTACTCGCCCCTGTCGGTTGAAGATTTTATAAAGAAGACCAGCCTTGTGTCATTTACACAGGCTGCTCTTGACCGTCTCGGCCCCGATGTGGTGCGCCTTGCCGCAGCCGAGGAGCTTGACGCCCATGCGCGGTCGGTGAGCATCAGATTAAAATAACGCAGAAAAGACTAAACAGTCCGTAGGCAATGTGAATCTGCAAAAGCTCAAAGATCTGGCGCCTGTTCAGATCGCCTGTCAGCTTGCCCGCGAAACCGGCGTGCCGATCTACCTGGTCGGCGGTGCAGTGCGGGACGCGCTGACGGGCGTTTTTTTTGACGGCGACTGCGATTTTGCAGTAGCCGGCAACTTCGACACTATTGTTAACATGTTCAGCCACAGGGTTAAGGGGCATGCCATACCCTGGGATTTCAATCAGACACGGATCGTTTACCGCACTGCTGCCCGCGAGCACGAGTCTGTTGACTTTGCCAGGTTCAAGGCCCCTGATATCGACGGCGATCTGCGACTGCGGGATTTCACCATCAATGCCATGGCCTTTGATCTGCGCAGGCTTTCCGAAACCGGCGAGCCTGTCCTCATCGATCCGCTGGGCGGCAGGCAGGATCTTCAAAATAAGATTGTGCGGATGTGCAGCGGCCATGCCTTTGATGACGATCCGCTGCGCATGCTGCGGGCAGTGCGGTTTGCCCGGCAGCTCGGCTCTGCAATTGATCCCGCCACTTTTTCTCTCTGCGCGGAAAAGCACGGCCTTATCACGGGTGTCTCGATCGAGCGGATCAAGAAGGAGCTGTTTACCATACTGCATCTTACCTGCCCTGTTGTGTCGCTTCGTCAGCTCATGCAGATGGGCATTCTGGGGCTCTTGTTACCGGAGCTTGCCGGGTGGGCGCATGTTGCGCAGTGCCCGCCGCATGAGCATAATCTGCTTGAACACAGCATGCTGACTGTTGAGCGGCTGGCGGACATTTTAGACGGCGGCGCAGGCCTCGGTCCCGTATCTGCACGGCAGGTGCAGCAGTATCTGACGGAAGTTCTGGAAGAGGGTGTTACGCGGCGGGCGCTGCTTGTTTTCACCGCTTTTCTGCATGACAGCGGCAAGCCCGGGGCCGCGCAGGAGGCTGACGGCAAGCGGCATTTCCACGGCCATGATAAGGAGGGCAGCCGCATGAATAAAGCCATTGCAGAGCGGCTGGGCCTTGGCAGGCGCTGCAGGCGCATGGTCGAGCTGGCCACGGCAAACCATATGCGGGTGCTGCAGCTCTCAATGCTTGAACAACCCAGCCAGAGGGCAAAGCAGCGCCTCTTGCGCGATTGCGAAGATGTCGCGCCTGAAGTGGTGCTGCTTGCTCTTGCCGACATGATGGCCACAAGCAGTGACCCGGCCTGCCTGCTCGGGCTTGAAACTGCACGGGCCCTTGCCACAGAACTTTTTGAAAATATTTTGGTCCCGCCCTGCGAGCTGGAGAATTCCGAGCTTCTGACAGGCAAAGATATTATGGACCAGCTTGGCATAGACGCAGGCCCGCAAGTCGGAAGGATCCTGCAGGAGCTGCACCAGGCAGAGAGGCAAGGGCGCATACATTCGCGCGAAGAGGCGCTGTCATGGCTGAAGGCATGGAAAGACTGACCATTCGGATTATTAATCTCAGGCATGCTGCAGACCGTGAACCCGGGCTTGGGACGATTATAGCTGCCTGGCTTGGTGTTGCAGAGTCATGTCTTTCAGATATCCGGATTCTGCGCCGAGCAACCGATGCTCGGCAGGAGCGGGTTGATTTTGTCTATACCGTTGCAGTAACCGTTGAAGCCGATAGCGCTACTTTGCAGCGGCTGCTTGCGCGTCCGGGCATTTCGCAGCATCAGGCGCAGGAGCTGCCAGCTCCTGCAAAAATTGCCCGGCTGAAAGACCGTCCGGTCGTTGTCGGCAGCGGCCCGGCCGGGCTTTTTGCGGCCCTCACGCTTGTTGAGCGGGGAGCGCCGCCTATTGTCATCGAGCGGGGCGAGCGAATCAAACACCGGGCTGCCACGGTTGATCGTTTCTGGCGGCAGGGACTTTTAAATCCCGAGTCAAACGCTCTGTATGGCGAAGGCGGGGCAGGCACGTTT
Organism: uncultured Thermodesulfobacteriota bacterium; assembly: GCA_964400575.1. Lineage (GTDB taxonomy): Bacteria > Desulfobacterota > WTBG01 > CAIYCZ01 > CAIRTM01 > CAIWCT01. The sequence continues at coordinate 2,228 of CAYNVA010000048.1, forward strand.
TCCGACGGCAAGCTCACCACGCGCACAAAATCACCGCTGAAAGAAAAGGTATTCAAGACCCTGATCGCCATGGGCGCCGAGCCTGCCGTAGCCTTTGAGAGCAAGCCCCATATCGGCACGGATCGGCTGCAGAAGATTATTCCAGCGCTTGTGGATGAGCTTCAGCGCCGCGGCGCCGACTTTCTGTTTGAAACACGCGTGAGCGATATTGCGGTAGAGCAGGGGCAGGTGACGGGGCTTACCGCAGGCGGCAGGCACATTTCCACGGGCACGGTCTTTTTGGCCACCGGCCACAGCAGCCGGGACATGTACCGCATGCTGCATGAAAAAGGCGTTGTGCTTGAGCCCAAGGGCTTTGCCGTGGGCCTGCGCATTGAACATCCCCAGGAGCTGATCAACAAAGCCATGCGCGGCCCGGGGACAAAGAACCCGGCCCTTGGTGCTGCAGACTATTTTTTCAGCCATAAAGATGCCGAGAGCGGCAGGGGTGTCTACTCTTTCTGCATGTGCCCGGGAGGTTTGGTGATCGGCTGCGCCACCAGCGATGGAGAGCTGTGCACCAATGGCATGAGCACCTATAGCCGCAACACAGGCTGGGCCAATTCAGCTCTGGTTGTTACGGTGCGCGAGGAGGATTTTAAAGCTCTGGGGCCTTTCGCAGGCATTGCATTTCAGGAGCAGCTTGAGCGTGCGGCATTTGATGCCGGCGGGGGCGGGTTTTTTGCGCCTGTCCAGCGTGCAGCTGATTTTATGAGCAGCACGCCGGCTGATTTGTCGGCCCAGGATCTGCACTGCTCCTACAGCCCCGGCGTTACGCCGGCGGACCTGCGTCTGCTTTTGCCGGACTTCATATGCAGCCCGCTGCAGCGGGGACTGGCTTCTTTTGACAAAAAGCTGTATGGCTTTATAAGCCAGGGGGTGCTCATAGGCGTTGAGACCCGCACATCATCTCCCCTGCGCATTGTACGGGACAAGGACACCTATCATGCTCAGGGTGTACGCGGGCTTATTCCTGTGGGTGAGGGTTCAGGCTATGCCGGCGGCATCGTCAGCAGCGCGGTTGACGGCATGCAGGGGGCGCTGCATTTCGACGGATGAAAGCTTTCTACGTACATATATTTATCTGATTGACAAATGCTGTGGTTGTAGCATATGCGCTATAATAGCGGGTAAGAGTACCAGGAGCGCTCAGCATAGCAAATATGCGGTTGAAACCGCTGGTGGTTTTTTTAACTCGGGAGAGAGGATAGAATGGCGATCTGGCTGATCCGCGCCGGCTCACACGGCGAATATGAACAGAAGTTCCTTCAGGAGAACCGCGTCTATGTGACATGGCGCAATCTGAGAGTCAACCTTGATATCATGCCTGACCGCGACGGGCTCTACCGGGTCATGAGCCAGACATACCCTGAAGCGAAGTCCGAAAAGCTGATTAATGATGTAAAGCAGGTCTGGCCTTTTGCCCATGACATCAAGAGTGGCGATCTGGTTTTGATGCCCCTGAAGTCGCAGCCTGCCGTCACCATCGGTGAAGTGACCGGCGATTACCGTTTCGAACATGCGGCCCAGGATCCCTTCTATCACTGGCGCTCGGTTACCTGGATTGCCGAGGCGATTCCCCGCTCCTATTTCGGCAGGGACCTGCTGTACGCTTTCGGCTCATCCATGACCGTCTGCCGCGTTCAGCGCAACAATGCCGAAGATCGCCTTGCAGCCATGCGGGCAAACCAGTGGAAGCCCGAGCCTGTCGCCGCAGCAATCAGCCCGATCGACAGCAGTAGCGATGAAACCACTGCGGGCATTGACCTTGAAGCAGTGGCTCGCGACCAGATCGCCCAGCTTATAGCTGCCAGCTTTCAGGGGCAGGGCCTGGTGCATTTGGTGGAGGCGATCCTGAAAGCCAGCGGCTATGGGACCTGTGAAAGCCCGGATGCCGCCGGCAACGGTGTTGATTTTCTTGCAGCAGCCGGTTCGCTCGGATTTGCCGCGCCGCGTCTGTGCGTTGCGGTGAAATCCGAAGACGCCCCTGTCGACTGGCCGGCCGTTGATAAGCTGCTGGGTGCGGTCACGAAGTTCGGTGCGGAGGCCGGGCTTTTCGTATCATGGAGCGGATTTACAAGCGCTGTGCAGAAAGAGCTGGCAGCCAGTTTCTTCCGCCTGCGGCTTTGGACGCAGAAGGAGCTGCTGGAAGAACTTTTCGCCAATTACGACAGGCTTGATGATAGTGTGAAAGCCCGGCTGCACCTTAAGCGCATCTGGACAGTTTCGGCCCAGGAAGAATAATAAACTCGACACCGATACAGAGCACAGGAAATAATTTATGAGTTTCGGCATGGTAACAATCGTTAATGATGAACTGTTGATTGTCAGGCTGTCCGGGATTCTTGACAGTGCGGCAGTGCAGGCGCTGGCCCGGGAGCTGAACAAAATTGAGGCTCTGGGGGCATACCCTAAGCGGATTGTTTTTGTAGATGACAACCTGACCATTTCTATAAAAAGTGATGACGCCATCTTTTATAAAAATCAAAGGCCGGCGCCGCAAACTGGAGTACGAACCGCTTTTTGCGTTTTTACCGAACTTCAATTTGGCATTGCCAGAATGTTTCAGAGCATTCTTCAAAGCGAAAACCATACAATACGTATTTTCAGGGACAGGGCGTCTGCCGCAGAGTGGCTGGGTGTGGACATTGGCCTGCTGCAAGCTCATTCTGATTGAAGGTTCAGCATGCATGCAATGGGGGGAGTGTTGCTATGGTAACAATCGTCAATGATGAACTGTTGATTATCAGGCTGTCCGGAGTTTTTGACTCGGCAGCCCTGCTGGCACTGGCCCATGAAATGAACACTATCGAGGCTGCCGGGGAGCATCCTAAAAGGCTTGTTTATGTGGACGACAGCGTGTCGGCCGCTATTACAAGCGATGACGCCATGTTTTATAAAAGTTACCGGCAGAAACCGAAGGCGGCAGTGCAGTCCGCGTTTTGCGCTTTTAACGACTTCCAATACGGCATGGCAAGAATGTTTCAATCTTTGCTGGAGAGCGATCAACACAAAATAGAAATTTTCAGAGACAGAGAGCTGGCCGTACAGTGGCTGAACATTGATCCTGCGCTTCTGGAAAACAAATAGTCTGGAATTTCAGCAAACGCCAATCCGCGATAGTTCCGGCAGCTGCCGGGCACTGCAATCACTCATTAAACCGCGCAATATTTCTTTTGTATCTTTCCTTAAGCATTTTCCTGTAGGCCGCGCGCCCCGGATAGGCCGCCTTGGCAACACCGCTCTTCACTGCCGCCTCGGCAACAGCTGTTGATACCTCGAAGAAAACCCGGCTGTCAAAGGGCTTGGGTATGAGATAGTCTTTTCCGAACGACAGGCTTTTAAGTTTATAGACATTCAGCACATCCTGCGGCACCTTCTGGCGCGCCAGGGCCGCAAGAGCCCGGGAGGCCGCCATCTTCATTTCATCGTTAACGTCCGAGGATTCGACATCCAGAGCGCCCCTGAAAATAAACGGGAACCCAAGCACATTGTTGACCTGGTTGGGATAGTCGGAGCGGCCCGTAGCCATGATGACGTCGCTGCGTGCGGCGAATGCCTGCTTGGGCAGAATTTCCGGGTCTGGGTTTGCGCAGGCAAAAACAACCGGGTCTTTGTTCATGGTTTTGAGCATGTCAGCAGTGAGCGCCCCGCCAACTGAAAGCCCGAGAAAAAGGTCTGAGCCCCGCACGGCATCGGCAAGCGTCCGGTCTTTTGTTTCAACGGCATATGCTTGCTTGTATTCATTCATGCCGGCGGCGCGCCCCTTGAAGACCACGCCCCTTGTGTCGCACAGCAGAATATTTTCTTTCCTGATGCCGAGCCTGACATAGAAATTCGAACAGGAAATGCCGGCAGCACCCGCTCCGTTGACCACGACCTTGAGATCGCCGATTTTCTTGCCGCTTATTTCAACGGCATTCAGCAGGGCCGCTCCCGTGATGATGGCTGTGCCGTGCTGATCGTCGTGGAATACCGGAATGGAGAGCAGAGCTTTAAGTCTGCGCTCGATGACAAAGCATTCCGGCGCCTTGATGTCCTCAAGGTTGATGCCGCCGAAAGTCGGTTCAAGCAGGGCTATTGTTTCAATGAGCTTTTCAGTATCCTTTGTGTTGATCTCGATATCGAAGACGTCCACATCGGCAAATCGTTTGAACAGTACGGCCTTGCCCTCCATGACCGGCTTGCCGGCCAGCGCCCCGATATCCCCCAGGCCGAGCACTGCGGTGCCGTTTGTTATGACCGCGACAAGGTTGCCCCTGTTGGTGTACCGGCCGGCAAGTTTCGGGTCTTTTTGTATCAGGCGGCAGGGTTCGGCAACGCCGGGCGTGTAGGCAAGCGACAGGTCAAGCTGCGTTTTGCAATTTTTTGTAGGCATAACTTCGATTTTACCGGGAACAGGGTATTCGTGATACTTTAATGAGTCCATGGCGTCCTGCAGTAGTGATGATTAATAAAACGTAGTGTGCAAACAGCCTTAAAACATAACCTATAGGCGGTTCTTGTCAAGTTTTTTTGTCCCGCCCTGAGGCACGATGGATGAGAAACGCGCCTATTGCACAGTTGAGAAGTCATCCCGACACCCCTTTATATGCAGTAGCCCGTACTCAATCCTACACTCGCAGAATTTAGGTTTAACTTAATCTGACAGAGAAAAGACTACTTCTGATAATGTGAAATAATTAAGGAATGTTCTGCAGCAACATTAGAGCCGTAATGTGGAATTTTTGGCGGACAAGCAGGGGCACAAGATGTTGTCATTAGCGTTCAGAGTCAGGCGTCACGCTTCATCTCCGCCCAGCAAATCCTTGGCCGCTTTACCCGCCCGCCCCCTAGGGCTCCCATTTGAGCAAAGTGTTTCTTGTTGACTTAAAAACTCCAGGGGTATTCAATTGATCACCCTGCGCAACAAATTCATAAAAAAAGGTATGCCCGTCAAATGAAAGCTGCCAATTGTTTTTTAACTTCATGTATTGAGGGGTCCTATGAAAATTTCAAAACAATTCGTGGAAAAATTATTTTTTTTAGTAGCTTTTATTGTCCTATTTCCGCCATCAATTGCCCATGCAGAACCCCCCGGGCTTGCTCCTCTCAATCCAGCCTTTCTTGACTACATTATAAAGAAAGAGTCGGGGACTCTTGTTACGTTTACAAAAGATGGGCATAGATTAGGAGAAATACCGGCACCTGTTAAGCCTAATTTTGATGCATTTTGGTCAACACCCCGTGAACAGGCTGCCATAACTGATCCTGTTTATGACCTGAGAACCCTTGGGCGTGTCACATCTGTAAAAAATCAACATCCATGTGGAAACTGCTGGACATTTGCCACAATGGGTGCTCTTGAAAGCAGATGGAAAGGACTGGGTCTGGGAGATTTTGATTTATCAGAAAATAATTTAATGAATTGTCACGGGTTTCTTTTTGATCCCTGTAATGACGGTGGGTATATATTGATGTCAATGGCTTATTTCACCCGAAAAGCAGGCCCTGCTTCTGAAGCCGATGACCCTTATGTACCTGCTACCGGGACCTGCACAACCGGTTTAGCAGAGCAGGCGTATGTAACAGATCTTCGTTTACTGCCGAACGACACAAATAGTATTAAGCAGGCTATTATTGACTATGGCCAATTATATATCTCTATTTACATGGATGATGTTTATTATAACAGCTCAGACTATACCTATTATTACAATGGCGGCACAGACGTGAACCATGCAGTAGGAGTTGTTGGATGGGACGATAATAAAGTAACAGCAGCGCCCGTACCAGGGGCATGGATTATAAAAAACAGTTGGGGGTCGGGCTGGGGAGACAGTGGCTATTTTTATGTTTCCTATGCGGATACATCACTAACAGTTAGAGGATATTTCCCTGATAGATTAGCCTATGATACAAATTTGAAGGTTTATGGTTATGATACATTGGGTTGGATAAGCAGTTATGGATATGGCAGCAACATTGGATATGGTCTCACTAAATTTACTGCAACGCGGAATGAAAATCTTTCCAGGGTTGGAACGTATGTGGTTGCCAGTAATGCCACCATTGATATTGAGATATACAGTGCTTTTGATGGTACGAACCTTTCAGGTTCATTAGGCAGCCTTACTGGTCAATCGTGCACCCTGCCGGGATATTATACC
>CAYNVA010000049.1:0-2155 GCA_964400575.1 uncultured Thermodesulfobacteriota bacterium
ACAGAAAAAGGTGAACTTTTTTTCAAAAGTACTGTCTAAAGGATTGGGGATGGTTCAGCACGGCAGGGACCAGGATCAGCTCATAGATATGGCGCGGTCCGGAGACCGCGGGGCCTTCACCCGGCTGGTGCAGCAGTGTTCCCGGCAGGTCTATAATCTCGCGTACCGCCTCAGCGGCAATCAGTCCGATGCCGAAGACCTTGCTCAAGAGGCCTTTTTAAGCGCGTATAAAAGCATCCGGCAATTTAAGCGCGACTGTGCTTTTTCAAGCTGGGTCTACCGGATCACCGTGAACCTGTGGAAAAACCGGGTTCGCCATGAAAAGCGGCGGCAGTTTTTCAGGCATTTCTCACTTGATGCTCCGGCGCAGGCTGATGTCGCGGATACGCAGAAAGATCTGCCCGATGCAGCGCCCGGTCCTGACAAGCAGCTGGAATCTGCAGATGAACAGCAGGCGGCGATGCACGCATTGAGCCAGCTTGCCGAGAATGAGCGGGCTGTGCTGGTGCTTGGAGATATTGAGCAGAAAAGCTATCAGGAGATGGCCGAGCTGCTCAAATGCCCGGTCGGCACAGTCAGGTCCCGGCTTGCCCGGGCCCGCGAGCACCTGCGACAGGCATTTTTTAAAAACACGGAGGCGGCAAAAAGATGAATTGCCATGACTGTAAAAATGCCCTTTCAGACTATATCGACGGCACGCTTTCAGAGAGTGAGAAGGCACGAGTGGCCGACCATATGGCGTCCTGCCCTGCCTGCGCCCTGATGGAGAAAGAAACACGGCAGGCATTGAGCGCTGTGCGCAGGCTGCCCGAGATGCCGCTGCCAGGTGGGTTCATGGCGCGGCTGCAGGAGCGTCTTGACCAGGAAGATGAAAAGCATGCCCGTTCATGGTTTGTGTTCAACCGGTCCTTTGCGCTGCGTGGCGCAGCTTTTGCTGCGGTAGCCTGTCTTGCGGTGATGATTCTCGTCAAAACCGTCGATATGCCGCAGACCGGCAATAATATAGCTCAAAAGGCAGCACTCCGGGCTGCACGAGATGCTGCCCCGCCTGCTGCAGACAGGATGATGCAGGCCCATGAAGCTGAAGTGGCCACGGGTGGAAAAAGTCAGCCATCTCTCGAGAAACTGAAAGAGGCCGACTGGCAGGCACCTGCCGTACCGGCGCCGCAACAGGCACCTGCCGGTGGGCAGAAAAAAGAAGCCCGGGAAAAGCGATTCGCAGAAACTGCGCCTGCGGAAATGCAGGCTGATGAAAAGGCGCAGCCATCAAAGTCGGAGAGCCCGGCACCCGCTGTTGTTTTGAAACAACAGGCTGCAGCAGAGCCTGTGCGGGAGTGGACTGGGCGCACAACCGGCCTGCGCGAGCCAGCGCCCCCTATTATTATTAAAGATAGCGCTGCATGGGCTGCTTTGTGGAAAAAACATGCCGGCGGTCAGGCCCCGCAGATTGATTTTTCAAAGCACATGGTTATTGCAGTATTTCAGAGCCTGCACAGCAGGGGCAGCGGCAGGGTCGCAATCAGCGGCATCACGTATGAGCCGGCCCGGATTGTGGTCGCATACAGTGAAAAAGCGCAGGCAGGCACGAAACCTGCCGCTCCCGGCCTTCCGACCTATCATATGCAGCTTATTGAAAGATCGGACCTTCCCGTGGTGTTCCGCAAAATCAGCCAATAATTATTTTGTAACTGCCCAGGGTTCAGGCAGCCAGCCAGGGCAGGAGCGCTGTTTGATGAGCCTCTGGCGTGCGGTCCCAGCTCGTACTTCTTCTCGGTTGGTCAGCGGTGGGTGCGTTCGCCTGTCTCAATGTGCAGATGACAAAGCTTCTCATAAACGGCCACATCCTCCAACCGTAGGGGAGGGGTTTATCCCCTCCCGAGGGCGTGCATAAAGCACGCCCCTACGACCTTGAACTTTGAACCCTGAACCCTGGCTACCTGAGGAGCTACAATTTTTTCCCTCCTTTGGAACTTTTCCAAAAGCGCGGTGTCAAACCGGGTAAAGACACACTAAACCGGCGCAAGCCGCAACACAAAGGAGGCACCCATGAAACACCCGATTGCACAACTCACTAAAATCGTATGCCTGTTATTAATCTGTTTGTATGCAGGGCTTATGGCGGGCAGGCAGGCGCTTGCCTGCAGAATTGAAATCC
>CAYNVA010000050.1:0-2314 GCA_964400575.1 uncultured Thermodesulfobacteriota bacterium
GTGTCCTTGTAGTGGACTTCCATGATGCGCATATTGCGTGTTTCCGGCGGCTGCAGCTGCAGCATGGAAAAAGCGCGCCATATCTGCTTGGGGTTTTCCGTCATCTCAGGAACCGGCGGCGTATCGGTTCTGCCGGAAAAAAAGGCCAGGCTGTTTTTAATTTCAGAATTCATATCGTACTTCAGGCGGCCATCAACAATATAGGCACTGTCATGGTTCTCATAGGCGTCGCCGAAGCTGCGGGTGCGGAAATTATGGGCCATTTCGGTTGCGTCTTTGGTTTCGGGAAACGGCACGCCGGAGACATACCCCAGAATCTCGCTGCTTGGACCTACTTTTGTCTGACCATTATATTTTTTGGTCATTTCTATATTGCCCGGCGTGGGGGAGACGGTTTTGTAGGGGACGATTTCAAACCAGCTGTCACCCCATTTTGCGCTGTCTTTCATGGTGTTGTAAAAGCTTTCCGGCAGAAAGTCTCTCACGTCGTCAACATTGGCGCTGGTGATTTTCTTGCCAACCCACGTGGCCTCCCAGGCCTGGACTTTTTTCAATTCATCGCCCTGATAGCAGGCAGCCGGATATTGCAGGTCCTTGGCCGGGGCGGAGGAGGCTGCCAGCAGCGCCAACCCGACCGCTCCAAGAGCACACAGTGCGAAAATTTTAAGTTTCATATGCATTCCTCCATTTAAATGATTAGAATTCATAGGTGTAATCAATAAGGATGCTGTCTTTAGAATTCAAATTTGACGCCGCATTATCAAGGTGCGAATACGCCATAAACCGAAGCATGAAGGTGTGCCCATACTGGGGCTTGAAGCCGATAGCCGGGGCCCAGTAGCCGCCGCCCTCAGTGGCATACCAGCAGCCGTAAAAGCCGGGCAGAATGCGGCCGTTCCACATCTCATAGGAGAGCTCCTGGGTAACCGACGTCCAGGCCTTGCGATTTTTGCCGTACGTGACATAGGGATAATACCAGTCTGTGCGGTGCTTTTCGGGCATAAACTCACAGATTACCTGAGTTGTGGCGCTCAACAGCTTGTTGCGGAAATAGGGCGTGATACCGGGCATAAAAATCTTGGTGGCCCAAGAGGCGCAGAACGCATAGCGATTCTGCTTATCTATGCTCGACTTCAGGCCGCCAAGCCCATCCACTTGGAAACCAGGCTTATTATGCTCCCACGTGGCCTCCAACCGTGCAATATTGCCCGACATGGCAAGGTCGGTGCCCGGAATGATCGGTATGGTGACATCAACGGGTTTATTAAACGTAAAGCCTACGAGGTCGTAAAAAGGATACTTGTAGGCATCCTTTAGGGGGAACCAGCCCAAACGCCGGGTCAGGCTGGTGTTGCCCAGCAGCGGCCCCACTCCGGATTTAAGCGCAGTGTTGGGCCCCTGAACCCCATCGTCAACGCGGCTGTGGAAGTATGACAGGGTCCAGTCAAAGCCCCATACAAATCCGCGGATGCGGGCGCCGAACTCCATTTTATGCCAGCTGTCATCGGGAGCGTCGCGGTAATAGGCCTCATAAATTTCATTGCCATTTTTCATGCTGTTTTGCACTCTCGGATGCATAAGGTGCGTGCCCCCGGGCCATAATATGTTGGGCTCGAAATCCGGAATCAGGAGCAGTTCATAGGTCAGGTCCATGGGCTGGTCAGGCGGGGTAAAAAAGAAACGGCCCATCCAGAGGCCCTGCTTGAGTTCGCCAAAGTCGGGATAGGCGGGGTTCATGTCCATGCGCAGATCAACCGGGTTGATATTATCAACCATGCGCGCAAAGCTCGTCTCGCCCCAGCTCACGATCTGCTTGCCAAGGCGCACCTGAAACATGGGCCCGTTCAATTCCGTATAAAGCTCGCGGCAAATGTCCTTGAACTGATTGAAGTTGCGCGCCTCCTGTCTGGTTTTATCAGTGCCGTCGGCGGCATCTTCCAGCATACGCTTGTACTCGCCATCCACATGATCGGCCATGTCATAGAATTCCTTCCACGTGCCGTATACATTGACCTGATATTCAGGCCCCTTGTAGGCATGCCACATGGTTTCAAGCTTCAGCGAGGTACGGGCATTGTATATACTATAATCATACTCCTCCCAATCCCGCGTATTTCTGGCGCGAAAGTTCCACTGCTCTGAAGCCTTGCCGTGAATGACGACATCGCCGCCGAACAGATCAACTGCCTGTGCCGTGCCCGCCGTCATAAACAGGCAGACAGCCAGCGCGAGAACCTCTGGAAAAAAATTTCTTTTCATAGACTCCTCCTGTAAAATAGTTTTGCTGTTTCCTCCTGATGCATCCGCCGCTAAT
>CAYNVA010000051.1:0-7845 GCA_964400575.1 uncultured Thermodesulfobacteriota bacterium
TTTTTCATTCGGGTTTGATCTCGTCCAGGACTATGATTTTGTTGCAGGGTTTATCGAACCCCTTCAGGATATCTATACAAAGTTCTCGCTGCATCCTGATTTCAAAATAATTCCCCTTTCTGAAATGACGACATGGGTCAGAACGTATATTTCGCCCCTTTTTATCACCGCGATAACTACTGTAGATAAAGTCCAGACTGTGTTTGACCTTGCATCGGAATTTATCAGGCTTTGGGTCAGAATGCATAAAGAAGCTGAACCGGTAACTCAGGCCTTTAAAGAAATGCAGCAGTCACGAATACAGGCGCAGTATGCGGGCATGAAAAATACAGACAGGATGGGTAGGGTTCTATTAAATGCCTTCGGCAAAGAAACGTTCAGCAAATTTTTTAAAGCCATGTCGTAATGGCTTTGCCCCTTTGTCTGCTTGATGCACGACTCTTGATCATACGCCTGTAGCGCTCCTCTCCATTAGCCACCCTTCTTCCTGGGGCGGCTCTTCTCATATAAATAAGTAAAGGAGGGGTGTTGAGCCCTCCTCTCCTCTCCTTTACTTATTTAACCCATCCTGCATCCTGGAACCCACAATCGGATTAAGGCTCGCTTGGCCCAGGTTTATCTCCGAGCCGCTAAGGTTTTTGAAATTTTACTTACGGCGGCCTCCTCAATTTGCTCTGCAGACAATCCCTCCGTAGCAATATGGAAGTGCTGTACAATGTCTGCCTTTGAGCTTTTTGCAAGACTCAGCATTCCTTTTCTGTTGTCCCTTAAATAATCCCGCAAAAACCTTTTTATGAACGGCGCATCATCTCCAAAACCATCATATTTCTTAATATCAATATTTGCTGTCGTTACCATCGTCATTTTTTTGTCCTGAAGATTTGTATTATGAAGCAGCGTACGCATGGGCACACTAAGCTTCCAGTTCCATATGGGCGTAACAAGATAAACATTCTTGTACATTGAAAAATCAATATGCGCTGGTTCAATCTGCGTGTAATTCCCCATCTGAGAATCGTATGCAGCACCGATAAAACCCCAGCTTCCAGATCTTTCTTTGGCATCCTTGATTTGAATAATTTCGGCGCCTGAAGCATGTGCTATTGCTTTTGCCACAACTTCACTTTTGCCCGTTCTGGAATAATAAACTACAATCGTGTCGCTGGCTGCATAGCTTTGTCCAAATGAAATTAGCGAGAAAAAAGCAATCAGGTAAACGCTTTTTGTTAAAAAATTTTTATTATTTATTTTCTTATCCATTTATTTAGACCTCCTTTAAAAATTGCTCCTATACTTTGCTCTGTGCATTATTGTTCCTGTATTCCTGCGGCTGCGAACGATGCATTTAAAACCATATCTTTCGCAATATTCCTGAGTGCATTGCAAATCTAAAGATAAAAACGACCAGGGATGTTATTAATAGCCAGGCAATCCCGTAAACAATTTTATTAAAATACTTTTTATTATTTATTTCGTTATCCATTTTCAGCTACCTCCTTTAATTTTTGTTTCTACGTTTTGCTCAGGGCGCATTTGAAATCCGCCATCCTGCCTATCTGTAGCTTTTGCATAAACATGCTGGAACCGGCAGAGCGATTGCTTGGATCCAGAGCAACTGCATGGACACTGATAGAGCAAAAAAATGCTTTGGTGCTTTCCCCGAGAATCTCGCGCGCTTGCAAATACGAATCTGTGCTTTATCGCAAGCGGCGAATCATAGAGGAAATTGTTTTAACAGGCATCCCGGCAACTCATTACAGAATCATAGATTGAGTCGCATGGAGGTTGTGAAGAGAGCACAGTCGGTACCTTGATGCTGTGCTGCTCTGATAAGAAGGCGGTCAGAGGTGGGTGTAAAAAATAAAGTTTGTGCTGAATTTAAAACAGATGAAGGATTAATATCTTGCTTAAAATGTGCCTGACAATATCTCTTTTTAAATTCGGTTTGAGAAGCCACGCTGCAACTTAGTTGCGCTTTGTTCTCAGTAAGGGCATGTGCTATTGGACAAGCGAATAGAAAATTAATTGCCACGATGAAAAGCAATGTATGAAATATTTTATGCCTTGGCATCATAACCGGGCTACGCAATTATATTAGATTCACTAAGTAAAATATAGCATATCTCCCGGGGCTTTCAACGTTTTTTTGAAAGAACAGAATCAAGAGATTCATAGAGTGCCCTGATCACGTGTTTCTGGTATTTGCCGACGGGAACGCCATTATAGATGATACTGGTTTTGTCCTGTTTGAATTCCCGTGTATAGGGAATGGACCAGTCAGGGTAGTCAATCTGCTCATAGACGTTATAGGCATCGAACCCATGATAATTTTTCAGCGCATGATGAAAAAGTGTATCTGAATTTTCCGCGATAAACTCTATAGGCAATCCTATGACATAATCATAGCCTTCCTTTATAGCCTGCCGGTATGCCCTGTTTGTCGAAAGATATTTTTCTTTCGGATCCCAAACCGGGTCAGAAAATTCATCCTGACAAATAACAACATTTGTTTTGCTGAATGTATACGCCTTCAAAAGCTCCTTCACGTCTTCAAACAGCTTATCACGAAATGGCGGGGCCAACTCAAGCCATGCTTCCCAGCTAAAGTAATCCCACGGCATACCGTGCACAGTCACTGCCACGGTAACACCCGCGCCCTTTGGTAGAGTATCAAGTCTGTCTTTAAGCATGTCGACAAAAGCCTGCCGCATAGGCTGGAAATGGCCCATTGGCGGAGCCATTATTACTTTGACTTTTTTATTCGGGTTCTCAGCTTTCCACTCATTGATATATTCCATACTGTGCCGGAAGCTCGAATTAAACTCTTCAAAATGCGAGTAGATCGGCATTGGCGCAGCCAGAACTATTGTTTCACAGCCTGCATTGAGCAATTCAAAAAGCTTTTTCTTCATATTATAGTAATCAAGGCTGTTTTCTGCGCGAAACTCAACATTGCTATATTTTGAAAATATTTTATCTCGTGCGCCATTTATAACAGCGAATGATCCCTGCCAGTGGGGAAGCTTCTGCTGTTTTATTCCGAGGTTGTAGTACCACAGATTGGCCTTATTCAGTGTTTTGCCGCTTAGGGAGGGCAATCCAGCCTTATGGCCGGTATACAGAAAATAGCCATGGTCAAGATAAATTCTCTTGGAAGGCGGCTGCCACACAACCTCGCCTTTCTTGTATTTTTCAATGAAAGGCTCGCCATCAATATCTCTGTCATTGCCGTATTGATCAACCAGGCGCGCAGGCGTAAATTCTTCGTGCTCATGGTATTTAACATCATCAAGCAGAGCGACGCCTTTATCCAACTTGGAGAAAAGCCGGAACGGCCAGGGGATAATGGCATTGAAAATTTTCTGGGTGATATTATAGAAGAACGGATAATCCATTTTCTCCGGCATAATCAGACCGGTTACGAATATCCCGACCTTGCCTTCCGGAACCGAATCCTGCACTTTATAAAATTCCTCATAATAGTCCGGCTTTAAACGCCTGTTTTTGTACTTCGCAAGGAGAGTATAAAAAACAGATACAGCAATAATAAATACCACGAAGCCCAGTAGAATTTTCATATATGCTCCTTTCGATGTAATACAAAGCGTCCCAAGGGAACCTACGGTTGTTCCTATTATTGCCTGCTGCTGCGCTTGAGGAATTGCAGCCTGATTGTCGCCGTGGCACAGGTGATCTTGCTTCGATAATGAACAAAACTGCGAGTAATGGCAGCCCTGAATTTCAACAAATACGCTCCTTTAGTGAGATGTTGTTTTGATGCTGCTATATCACCAGGCTATCAGCGAGAAATACATAATATGTCCCATCCCAAATCAATTGTCTGTACGCTTTGGCTCTTCCCTATAATATCCAGCGACTCAGGCGCCGGCTTATAAGAAAAGGGCTTTGCCCATAGCATATAGCCGGTCACCACCAGCAAAAAACACCCGGACGCCAGCAGCATTCTGTATTTCCTTGGCACTCAATAATGTTATAACTTTTCCACGGCTGAAGCTACCATGCAAAAGGCGAAAAACTGTTCCTCCCATCAGGCAAAACAGGCGCCTTTTTTCAACTGATTAATACGACTGCGAGAGATACGAAACAGTAAACATGCTTTTATCGACCTTTTCCGTGCCGACCTCATAAATTTCGTGCAGCGGAAGCGAAGCATGGGTGCGCTGAAAATCCAGCAGGTTAACCCCGACAATCATGTTTTTCATCTCACCCTTATTGGTCTTGAAATCTGCATGATAGTATTCAAAGCACTTCCAGGGCCGTTTCAGCTCGTCAAAAAGCTCGGTCCACAGAACTAAATAGGTTTCCGGGTCGACATACCATACCCTCTTTCCATAGAGGTAATTGGGGTCCTTGCTGTTTACTTCAACCACATAGGTTGCAATCCGCTCACGCGTCACGTTGTTCGGGGTTGCCTGGCCCGGCGCTCGCTGAAACTTTTTGACATCCGTATGCCGCGAGCAGAGAAGGTCTTTTTTCCCGATCAGCTGGTATGTGTTTCGCCCGATATGACCATCCCAGCCGTATTCATCATCATAAATCATATCTGAACCATCAACGGTATCTGTCCGCTGGCCCACATTAATACGCCTGATTCTGCGAAACGGCGCATACCACATATAGCCGTCATCTTCTTTATTCTTATCAATATAGCGCAGGTTGAAAAATCGTGAATTCTGGCTTTCCGGCGGTTCGTACAGATGCAAAAACAGCCCCCGGTGAATCCCCTTTTTATTGTCAGCATAGGCTGGCAGGGGCGCAACATCGGTACGGTGAATCCAGTACAGCTCCCACTGGTCCTGATGTGTCTTGCGCTCCATGCTCACACCGGGAGCAATAACCGGGCCTTTCCGCGCATAGTGGTTGGAATCGCCATGCGTGTTGAAGTCAAAATTCCAGGCGATCTCAAGGCCGGTTTTCGGATTCGGGAAAGGCACGCCCGCAATATCGGCATAGTTCTCGATGTCTCCCTCTGCGTTCACCTTGACGGTGGGCGCATACTTCTTTGTTGCCGCAATCACGCCTGTTGTCTCAATAACCTGCGTGTACGGGGCGATTGCAAAAAACAGGCCTTCTGCTTCCGGCGCCCCCCATTTTTTTGGATCCTTGTACAGCGTTACTATCTGGTCGGGCAGAAACTGGGCGACCTGATCAATATTGGTTTTATCAATCTTTTTTCCGGCCCAGGTTTTTTCCCATTCCCTCACTTTTGCAAGCTCGTCTGCACCATAGGCTGCAGCCGGATACTTTACGTCCTCTGCCTGAGCCATGCTCGACATGATTATGAGCATGAGCACTGCCATACCGAAAAATAACGATTTTATAATTTTTTCCGCCATCATATGGACCCCTTTATCTAAAAAAGTTAGTAGTGGTTAAAACTCATACCTGGCACGTAAAAGAATACTGTCTTGCCGATACATCCCTCTGTTTGATGTCGCACCTGACCCGTAGATCGGCAGAGCAGCTTCCCACCGCCAGTGCGAGCCCGGCGCATATGATAAAATCGGGCAGATAAAATATTTGCCGATCGGGTTATAGCTTCCGGTCAGCATAATCATCCACTGGGACTTCCAAAACTGCTGCTGGAAACTGTAGGAAATCATTGTTGCATGGCTGTCATTATACCGGTGGCCCCGGCCGCTTTCGGCAACAATAATATCACCAAAGTCACCGAGTACCTTTTCATAAAAAAGCGTGAGACTGGTTGTAATTTTCTTGTCGTCAAAAAATTTATGGGTAATATAGGGAATCGTAAACCTGTCGGCATACGACAGACCTCCACCGATGAGATTACGCTCTGCCACGTCATATATCTTATTATTGGCGTGATCAGTTCCCTTATTGTAATGGTTGTTGATCTCATAAATCATTTCAAGACGCCATTCTGATCCGTGCAGCTTTTCAACGATGGTCTGAGCGGTAAGCCCGAAGACCTGATAGCGCTTATAGTCAAAAACTTCATAGCCCGGGAAATGCGGGTCTATTTGTGATCCGGTCAGCATGGACTTGATGCCGCTTTTCACCATGATAAGTGAAAAGGGTGTTACGGTTTTGGGATTTGCCACTGCCACGTCACTTAGCGTATTGAAATAAAATAATGTCCAGTCGACATTATAGGTATTGCCTCTGAGCCTCAAGCCGAGCTCGGTGTTGCCAAGGTCCCAGCTCGGGGCATCGCGGCGTGCTTTCTCCTGAATCCATTCATACATTGAGGGCCCATGGCCCGGATTAAATGAACTTGCATTGCTTGGTCCATTGTGGGTGCCTTCAATCGGCACCTTTGCATATTTAAAATCACCGGGAATAATAATCGTCTCAAACAGCAGCTGCCCCGGCAGATCGGTCTGATAAAAGCTCCGAAACATCCAGAGCCCCTGCTTGATATTTTCCCAGTCATCAGTGCCCGGAGAGCCGTGCCGAACATCAACCGGGTTGATAACATCTGCGGCCCGCGCCAGATCGAGTTCACCCCACACGACAATCTGTTTGCCGACCTTGAGTTGCAACGGCCCCTTCGTAATATCCACATAGGCCTCGGTAATATATTCTTCACCTTTGGGGCGTTCGTACTCTCTTCGGGACCAGTGCGCAACGCCACTATACTGGCGCGAGTCAATGGAAGGCATCGCTTCATACCAGTAGCGGAGCCCGCCAAACAGGTTAATCTGCAGGTCTTCGGTTGCATGCAGTTTATACAGCGATTCAAAAAATAAACTCGTGCGGAGATAGTCAAATTTGCTTTCGTGAAACTGCTTATCGTCATCCGGATAATCCAGCCGGTAAAAAGTCTGCTCCTTGAAATATCCGTTCACCAGCAGCTTGTTATCCATTAAAAAAACCGTTGCCTGCGCAGATGGTATGCTCCCCGCCACAAAATAAAAGACGCCCAGCAGAATAAAAACCATGAATACTGTTTGTTTCTTCATGTTCTCTGTCCCCCTTTCATAGTGTTAAAATGTAAAATATTATTATTTTTTGCCAACAATAAACGCTGGTTTAAAAAGAAGAATAAGGCTCGGCACAAAAAGGAGGGCCCCTATCATGTTCAGAGTCAACATAACCGCAAGCAGAAGCCCCATGAGAGCCTGAAACATCATTTTTGAAAGAAACCAGAACACGATCCCCACAATAAGAGTTGTTGCTATATAAATAACCGCCTTTCCGGTAGTCCCCATAGCGATGGTAACCGCCTCAGCAAGGCTTTTTCCGCTCCTGCACTCCTCGATCATACGGCTGGCAAGATAAATCCCGTAGTCAACGCCAAGCCCTATGCCCACTGACGAGACGGGCAGGATTGCCGTTGTCAGGGGAAGGGGCGGATTATTGAGAACCATGAATGCTGCGGTCAGCGCATTGGAAAGAATAAGCGGCGCAATCATAATAAGCCCTCCGATAAATGACCTGAAAGTCACCACGCAGAACAAAAAAACAATAAGCAGCGAGAGAAAAAAAGTCAATAGCTGATATTCGGTGAGGGTCTCATTAATGCCTGCCTGCACGCCGACCGCGCCTCCGGCAAGCCTGTATTTCATCCCAGTTCCTGCAATCGTCGACTTATCTTTAATATATTCCTGAACCCTGCCCATGACCTCGCTGATGGTCTGCGACGTCTTGTCCCTGCACAAAATAATAATGTTGGTATTCTGATCTCCCATATCAACAAACTTGTCAAAGCTACCCGGGCCGCCCATCTGCATGGCGGAGCGGAAGAGAAACTCGTTCTGGCTGTCGTCAACAGGCAGAAACTTCCAGCGCGGGTCCTGCTCCCGCATCCCGCTGTGTATTCCCGGTATCCGGCCCTGCAGGGTCTGAACCATCACAACC